>CAZTCG010000046.1:0-1716 GCA_964612005.1 uncultured Flavobacteriaceae bacterium
ACAGTTTTTACAGAAGCAGGATACGTTGGTGAAGATGTAGAAAGTATTTTAACCCGTTTATTGCAGGAGTCTAATTATGATGTTGCAGCTGCAGAGCGGGGAATTGTTTTTATTGACGAAATTGATAAAATTTCTCGCAAAGGAGATAATCCTTCACTAACTCGTGACATAAAAGAAGGTACGCAACAGGCCCTGCTAAAATTATTGGAAGATTCTATTGCCAACGTTCCACCTCAAGGCGGAAGAAAACACCCCGATGCAAAAATGATTCAGGTTAACACTAAGAATATTTTATTTATTTGTGGCGGGGCATTTGATGGGATTGACAAAATAATTGCAAAACGATTAAATACTCAGGCAATTGGATTTGGTACAACAAATGAGAAAGAAATTGATAAGGAAAACATGTTGCAATATGTTTCACCTCAAGATTTAAAATCATTTGGGCTTATCCCCGAATTAATAGGAAGATTACCTGTGCTTACATTTCTAAATCCATTAGACAGAACTACCTTAAAATTAATATTAACCCAACCTAAAAACGCATTGATTAAACAGTACGAATATTTGTTTGAACTAGACGGGGTAAAGCTAAAAGTGGAACCTTTAGCGATTGAATTTATAGTTGATAAAGCAGTTGAATTTAAATTGGGAGCACGTGGCTTACGATCTATATGTGAGGCCATTATGCTTGATGCTATGTTTGACATTCCTTCCAATGAAAATGTTATGAAAACATTTACTTTAACTTTAGATTATGCTAAAGAAAAAATGGAACGTTCAAAATTGCTAAAGTTAAAAGCGGCTTAAGGTATGGTTGAAAATTATGATTACACTGTTACAGATCGATTTTTACGTTATGTGAAAATTGATACTCAATCCGATCCAACTTCTTCAACAACTCCATCTACTAAAAAACAAAAGGATTTAGGAAAACTACTGGTGGAAGAATTATTGGAAATGGGCATTAAAGATGCTGAAATGGATGAGTTTGGATATGTATATGCTACCATTCCTGCAACAAGTACCAAAAAAGTACCTGTAATTTGTTTTTGTGCACACATGGATACGTCGCCTGATTGTAGCGGAAAAAATGTTCTACCCGTAGTACATAAGAATTATAATGGTGAAGATATTGTACTTCCAAATGATAAAACGCAAGTCATTAAATTCAGCGAACATCCTGCTTTAAAAAATCAAATTGGTAACGATATCATCACTACTGACGGAACAACTTTACTTGGTGCTGACAATAAAGCCGGAGTAGCTGAGATTATGGATGCAGCACATTTTTTAATCAATAACAAGCATATACCTCACGGCGAAATAAAAATTTTATTTACACCTGATGAGGAAATTGGCAGAGGGGTAGATAAAGTTAATCTTAACAAATTAGGGGCTGATTTTGCTCACACAATGGATGGTGAGACATTAGGTCACATTGAAAATGAAACCTTCAGCGCTGATGGTGTAACGATTACTATTAAAGGGTTTCCAACTCATCCGGGTTTTGCAAAAGACAAAATGCAACATGCGATTAAAATAGCAGCTGCAATCGTTGATAGATTACCTAAAGATAAAAGTCCGGAAACAACAGAAAATAAAGAGGCTTTTATTCATCCAGTTGCTATAAATGGGGGCTTAGATGAGGTAGTAATTAAGTTTATTATAAGGGCTTTCTCTACCAAAGAATTAATACAACTAGAAAAAGAATTA
>CAZTCG010000046.1:1726-9263 GCA_964612005.1 uncultured Flavobacteriaceae bacterium
AACCGAGCAAGTTATTGCTTCATATACTAAATGCACCTATCAGTTTGATATTCAGGAGCAATACCGTAATATGAAAGAAGTTTTGGATACATGTCCACACGTAGTAGATTACGCAGTTGAAGCAATTAATCGAGCGGGATTAAATCCTGTTTTATCAAGTATTCGAGGAGGTACGGATGGATCTCGACTTTCCTTTATGGGTTTACCTTGTCCAAATATTTTTGCCGGCGAACATGCTTTTCATAGTAAGCAAGAATGGGTAAGTATTCAGGATATGCAAAAAGCAGTAGATGTAATTATTTATTTATCAGCTATTTGGGAAGAAAAAACAGCTTAAAAAGTACTTTTTTTAAAGAAATTGGAATAGTTTTTAATCAAAAACGTAACATTTTGACTCGAATTTCAGTTAAAAACTTGTGAATAAATCAATATTTTTTTACTTTCATCTATTTTTTAATAGATAAAATGGTGTTTAGTTCTCGTTTTTTAAAATATAGAAAACTATTATCGGGCTTTTTAACATTATGTTTAAGCGCCAGTTTATTAGTTGCACAAGAAGAGTCATCCCATAAACCATCTCTAACTTTAGGTTTTTCAATATTAAAATTTACGGGTGATGTTGGGAAACAGACAGATGTTAGTCCATTAAGAGATGCACGTTTTGGGTATTATTTTGCACTAGAGCAACGATTTGGCAAAGTGCTAGGAGTATCACTGGGTGGTATGTTAGGAAAAATGGCAGGAAATGACAACAGCGAATCTTCAAAAAGAAATTTTGAAACAGACATATTGCAAGGCGAACTATTAATAACAGCTAATTTTGATAAGGTTTTTAAGGAAGAACCAAATGTTTCTCCTTTTTTAAATGCCGGAGTTGGGTTCATGACATTTGATCCTTATGGTGATTTAAAGAATGGAGCTAATCCATATTATTATTGGAAAGATGGTTCGATAAGAGATAAGCCAGAGTTACCAATTAATAAATACAGCTCAAAATTAATTAAGCGAGACTATACCTATGAATCTCAATTGAAAGATTCGTTAACAAATTATTCTAGAAACTCATTAGTGTTACCTTTTGGAGCAGGATTCAACTTCCATTTTGGGGAGCGCTGGGTTGCATCTATAGGTGCAAATTACGTGATGTGTTTGAGTGATTATGTAGATAATTATAAAGATGGCGGTAATGATTCCTATTTTCAAGCAAACGTAGGTTTACAGTTTGAATTTAAGAAGAAAACTAAGTCAAAATCCGAGGAAGTTAATTTTGATCAGATAGATCATGAAGATAGCGATAAGGATGGGGTAGAAGATGGAAAGGATATGTGCATGGATACGCCTGTAGGAGTAAAGATTGATGCGAATGGTTGCCCAGTAGATACGGATAATGATGGTGTTGCAGATTACTTGGATAAGGAGATAAATTCAAAACCAGACGCTGTAGTTGATGTAAATGGAGTAGCTATTAAAGAGGGAGATTGGGCAACAAATAGGGTAGGAGACTCTGTTCAGGTAAAAAAAGTAAAAACGGTTATTGTAGAAAGTACCGGATCAACAAACGAGCTTGCACAGGTAGCAAAACCAACAACTTCATCTAATGAAGTTGCAAAAAACATTACAGGTTCAACATCTTCTGGTAACCCCACAAAGAATTCAAATTCAGTTATTCCTGATCAATTTAAAGAGGCAGATTATAATAACAATGGTGTTATTTCGGCAGATGAAATTACCCGAGCAATTGATGAATTTTTTGATGGCAAAAATGATTTTACAGCAGAAAAAATTAATCAACTCATTGATTACTTTTTTGAACAATAAATAAAAAGATATGTTTAAGTATATTTTTCTTTTAGTAAATACAATAACTGTTTTAGTATATAATTTACTTTTTGGCGATGGCGTTAGCATTACGCCTAAATTTCCGGATAAAGCTAAACCTAATTCAGAATTTGTTGCTGAAGTTATCGTTAATAAAAGTAACGTTTCCGGTTTTGCAAAATTGCAGCTTGAATTGCCTGAAGGATTAACTGCAAAAGAATTAGAAAACAAAGGGTCAACTTTTTCTTGCACAAATGGCATAGTTAAATTTATATGGACAGCCTTGCCGGCAGAAGAATCTTTTGTTTTAAAATTTAATGTCATTGCCGATGGCAACTGTTCTGGAACAAAAGATATAAAAGGAAAATTTTCTTATTTATTGAATAACGAGAAAAAACAAAATGAATTTGGCCCTGTTCAGGTAAGCTTTTCAGAAGATGTTGCAAAAACTAACACTACTTCTCAGGCAACAAATACTCCCAACACTTCAGCAAACACAAATTCAAATGTTACAGCTTCCAATACTACATCGTCTTCAACAAGCGATTTTAATCCGGTTAAAAAAGAGAATGAACCATTAAGTATACATCGAAAAATTACACGAATTAGTGAAAACTCATATCGAGTGGAAGTCGTATTTTTTAAAGATAATATCCTTGGATTTGCAAAGCATACTGAAAAAATTCCTGAAGGGTTTAAGGCAAAAGAAGAAAAATCAAGTGGCGCTTCTTTTAATACAAATCAAACTTTTGTGAAATATTTATGGGCATCTCTTCCTGATAAGGAGGAAGTGCGAATAAGTTACATTATCGAGCAAATCGGCACTCCTCCAGCAAACGGAGTAGTTAAAGGAGAGTTTATTTATTTAGATCAGGAAGAAACAAAAAAAGTATACTCCGATGAGGATGCAGTTCCTTTAAGTGCTCCAATAGCTGTTGTTAACTCTAATCAAACCATTCAATCAACTACTTCATCAGGTAATTCTTCAACCACCAATCAAGTTGCAACTACTTCAACTCAAAATGCCAACAACACCTCTAATAATCAGTCATCATCTAAAAATGCACCTACTGCCAATTCAGAAACGAATACATCAATCAATAAAACAAATTCATCCACTACAAAATCAGGTAGTCAAACTAAAGAAAATCAACTTGCAAATTCAAACACCAATTCCTCAACTATTAACAACAGTTCCTCTGCTGCGCCTAACAAAACAACTACCATCACAAATGGAGCTAAAACTGGCACTATTAATTATCAGGTTCAGGTTGGTGCATATAAAAACAACGTAACTGCCGATAAAGTTGCTGCAGAATTAAATTTATCTGATATTATTAATAGTGATATGCATGAAGGATTGAATAAATTTTTGATAGGTAATTTTACAGAATATAAGCAAGCAAGAAACAAGCGCGAAACTTTACGTTCAGGTAAAGCAAAAGATGCCTTTGTTTCTGCTTATAACGGACCAAAACGTGTTACCGTTCAAGAAGCGTTAATGATTACTAGTCAAAAATGGGCGCCTTAGTTTTTAATTTATAATTAAATGCCCTAAATTTGAACAAATTTGTTCATCTGCTAGTATGAAACTTAAAATTACTTTAATTACTTTTTTCTTAATCTGCTCTGTATTTCTTTCTGCACAAAAAAAACCAGAAGTAAAAAAATCGGAAGAGCCAGAACCTCCGGAATTAGGAAAGCTATTTAATCCAACTATTGGTTTAGGTACTGGTGCTTTTACTTTTATTGGCGATTTATATAAAAAACATGCGCAGTCTTTTTCAAACTCCCGTTTTGCCACTGAACTTTCACTTACTCAATCATTAAATCATGGATTAAATGTTAGTTTTTATACCATGTTTGGTAAATTAGGAGCTAATGAACGCCTTGGTTTCAGAAATCAAAATTTTGAAGCAGAAATTAGAATGGGCGGCGTTCAGTTGTATTATGATTTTAAACATTTTATTCCTGCTCACCATTTAGTACGTCCATGGATTTCTAGCGGGATAGAAGGGTTTGAATATTTATCCAAAACAGATTTAAAAGACAGAAACGGAAACTCATATCATTATTGGTCAGATGGTACTATTAAAAATAAATCAGAAGACGATCCGGATGCAAAAAATGCAATTCGTATATACAGAGATTATGTTTATGAAACTGATATTAGAGAATTAAATGCAGATGGCAAAGGAAAATATCCTGAACGATCATGGGCAATTCCTCTTGGTGCCGGTTTTTTATTTCATTTAAACAACAATTTACAGGTTAAATTTGGTACAACAGTTCATTTTTCATTTACTGATGAAATCGATGGAATTTCTGCAGAAAGTAAAAATTACAGAGCAGGAAATAAAACCAATGATCAGTTTGTAATGACATCGCTTTCTCTTCATTATACGTTCGGGCAGTTTTTCAACTCACAACCTAAATCAGATAAATTTAAAGATGTTGATTTTAAATCATTCATGAACGAAGATGAAGATGGGGATGGAATAACAGATTTTAAAGACAATTGCCATCAAACCCCAGCAGGAGTAAAAGTAGATAAGTTTGGTTGTCCGGTTGATGAGGATGGAGACATGATACCAGATTATTATGATGAGGAACTCCCTACACCTCAGGGCATGATTGCAAATGGCATGGGTGTAGGAATAACGGATAAAATGGCACTTGCATGGTATAAGGCTTATTACGATACGGCAGCCATGAAGGGCAAAACGGTTTATTTGGATTCGTTAAAACGTAAAGACAAAAAAACGAATGATGTAAAGGATAAAAGAAAAGAATATACTGTTGAATTGGCATCATTTAAAGGTGGTGTTCCGGATGATGTGATGGCTTTTCTATTAAGTGTTGGCGATGTTCGTTCAACAGAAACCGGCGATGAAACTATTTTTTATACAGCAGGTTCATACGAAGACATAAATATGGCCATTCAGCGTCAAAAAGAATTTGTAGCCAATGGATTTAAAGATGCTAAAGTTGGTTATTTCCAGGGAGAAAAATATTTTCCATTAGATAACTCATTAAATAAGCTTAAAGAGGAAATTGCGGCCTCCGATTCAGCTATTGCAAATAGTGGCCTACACTTAACGGAAAACAAACTTAAAACGGATGAACATGGAGTTTTTTATCGTGTTCAGCTTGGTGCATATAAAAATCAGTTAGCAAAAACATTTTTTAAACACACGGGTAAAGTAGTTGAATTAAAAACGGAAGATAATTATCACAAATATGTAACAGAAGCCTTCCCGAATTTACAAAGTGCAATGTTACGCAGGGCTGAGCTGGTTATTGATGGTTATGCGGATGCATTTGTAACTGCATACAAAAATGGCAAACGTATTTCTTTGGCAGAAGCAGGTGCAACTTTTGAAAATAAGGCAGATGCGGCAAATGAAGATTTAAATGAAAGCCACAATAAAAAAAGTGCGCTTGATAAAGCCTTGGTTATTTTTAAAGTTCAAGTTGGCTCGCTCAAAAAAGCTAATGATGCTGTGTTTGAAGAACGTATTAAGTTGCTTAAAGATGTGCACAAATCACTCACCTCTTCTGGCCTTACTAGATATACAATTGGGGAGTTTCATGATTATAAAACTGCACAGGCAGAAAAAAACACAATTGCAGAAACAGGATTTAACGATGCTTTTGTTATAGCAACATTTAATGGCGATGTAATTTCTATTCAAGAAGCTTTAGAAATCATTGGAGAGCAAAAACAATAAATTTTTTATATATGTCAGATAAAATAGAATCTTCAAAAGCACCAGAACCAGTTGGTTTGTATCCGCATGCTCGTAAAGTAGGGAACTTATTATTCTTATCAGGAGTTGGACCAAGAGAGCGTGGTACAAAAAAAATTCCAGGCGTTGAGCTAGATGAAAGCGGAAATATTATTTCATACGATATAGAAACTCAGTGTCATAGCGTTTTTAGAAACATCCGTTATATTTTAGAGGATGCAGGTAGCAGCTGGGATAAAATTGTTGATGTACAGGTTTTTTTAACCAACATGAAAGATGATTTTAAAACCTATAATCGTATTTATGCCGAATATTTTAAGGATAACCAACCTTGTAGAACAACCGTTGAAATAAACTGTTTGCCAACACCAATTGCTATTGAATTAAAGGTAATTGCAACAATGGACTAAATTGTTTCTAAAACAATTTAAATTTATTTCATACCCTACTTGAATAGCAAGTAGGGTATTTAATTTTCATAATTAATACCAAATTCATTAATGAACTTTTGTTGCATTACTTGCAACAAAGCGTTTAGCACCAAACTCCAAGATATTATTAATAAACTCATAAGGTTTATAATGATTAATTGCTGCCTGATGATAAATACATGTTGCAGGGGTCATTCCAGGTAAGCTGTTTACTTCAATAAAAATAACTTCTGTTTTTAAGTTATCGTACACTCTTACAAAAGCATCAATCCTACAATACCCAACCACATTCAAAACTTTTGCTGCAGCGCCTAATGTTGCTTTTACCTGATCAGAAATTTTCTGACGTTCCAACGGATCTTTTGCATAGCGAGCAGGTGTAATGTTTTGTCCTTGTCCGGCTAAAAATTTTTCTTCCAAACTCAATACATCACCTTCAGCTAAAGCTTCACTTGCTTCAAATACTTCGTATTCCAATTCACCGGCTGCATTAAATCTGGTCAGCATTCCTCCCGTGATTTCCAAAAAGTGACGCGCATCTTTTTTCGAAATTAATTCCTCAATCAAAATCACTTGTTTTCTCGGAAATTCTTCTTTCGGTTTAATATGCAGCACATCGGCAGCTGAAGCAATCAATTGTTCTTCATCACGGAATATTAATGTTGCAAATGCTTCAAACTCGGCAAAGGATTTTATTTTCTTTACTGCCGAACTGCAACCGTCATCAACCGGTTTGGCAATCAACGGAAATTTGTAATCTTTCTCTAAAACAGATTGAATATTTATTTTGTTTGTATTCCATTCTTCCTTGCTTATCAAACAATGTTTAGCAGCAAGAAAACCGTTCTTTAAAAGAATTTCATTGGTCTTGAATTTATCAATGGTAATGGAAGAGCTTTCTTTTCCTGAACCATTATACGATAAGCCAACTTGCTCCAGTTTTTCTTGTATGTCGCCATCTTCACCTGGTCTGCCATGCAAAGCAATGAATACTTGCTTCACCTCTTTTGCCAACTCCTCATAATTCAGTTGTTGAGGTTGCATGATTGCAGTTGAAGAAGCATATTTTTTCGTAATGGAAGAACATTCACTGATTATTTTTTTAATCACATCATGCACTTTCCAGTTTTCAATTTTTTCCTTGATATCATCTGCATTATCTTTTAATAATACATTGATTGGAATTTTATACAGTTCATGATTGGCGCTACTTCCGGTTAAAAATACTGGTATCGGGGCATATTTTTCTGACGACGCCAATTTCTCATAAATGTTTCTTCCACTTTCAACAGAGATGTGTCGTTCGGAAGAATAGCCTCCCAGAACAACAGCAACAGGCGTTTTAGAAGAACCTGAATTTTGCTGATGTTGTAAATAATGTTCCAATTGATTAAAGACTTTATCATAAACGGTATCGCCTTTCGCCTGCTGAATGCGTTTTGCCAATGAGGTGCGAATGATGAAAGTTAAAAATTGAGATGGGTTCAACCCAATTTCTGCTGCCTGATGAAAGAAAAATGAAGAAGGCATCATTCCCGA
>CAZTCG010000047.1:0-5708 GCA_964612005.1 uncultured Flavobacteriaceae bacterium
TAATTACTTTAGTAAAAGTTTGGATTTACAAAAGCGTTTAAATGATAAACAAGGTATTGCGTATAATCTTATAAATTTTGGATCAATTGCCAATGTTAAGGGAAATTATGAGGAGGCATTAAAATATTACTTACAAAGTTTAACCTTACGAGAAGAAATTGAAGATAAATTAGGTCTTAGCGAGTCGCAAATAAAAGTGGGTGAGATTTATTTAAAGATGAATAAAATAGATCAATCTGAGGCATATTTAAAAAAAGGTATGGAACTAAGTAAGGAACTTGGATTTCCGGAATGTATTAGAAATGCTGCAAGTTTTTTGTCAGAAGTTTATCATCTTAAGGGAAACTATAAACTCTCCTTGGAAAATTACAAGTTGTATATCAAAATGAGAGATAGTATAAATAATTTAGAAACCCAAAAAACAGCAATTAAATTACAAACTAAATACAGCTACGAAAAAGAAAAAGCCATTTCTGACAAGGAACATGAATTAAAAATAAAACAACAAAAACAGTTGGCTGAAGCGGAGAATAAACGACAAAACATGGTTATTTTAGGAATTACATGTTTGCTTATTGTAGTCGCTATTTTTTCTGTTTCCTTTTATAAACGTTATCAATTAACTAAAAAGCAAAATTTTATTATTGAGGAAAAAGAAAAAGAAACAAGTTTTCAAAAAAAATTAATTGAAACAAAACATAAGGAAATTACCGATAGTATTAACTACGCTGAACGAATACAGTGTAGTTTTTTAGCCACTAAATATCATTTAGATGAGCATTTGAATAAAATACAAAACCCGGTCACTGAGGCAATCGAAGTGTCCGGTGATAATGTTGCTTCGCCCCATCGAGAGCCTAAGGGTACAGTCATTGATAATTACTTCATTTTCTTCAAACCAAAAGATGTGGTAAGCGGAGATTTTTATTGGAGTGCCACGCTGAATAATGGTAACTTTATTTTAGCCACAGCAGACTCAACCGGTCACGGAGTTCCCGGCGCTATTATGAGTTTGCTAAACATTACTTCGTTAGAAAAAGCGATAGAAACTCATACTAATACTGCAGAGATATTAAATACAACACGCAATATAATTATTGAACGATTAAAGAGAGATGGAAGTATTGAAGGTGGAAAAGACGGAATGGATTGCAGTTTATGCGTGTATGATTTTAATACCATGCAACTGCACATGGCTTTAGCCAATAACCCGGTGTGGATTGTTCGATCTATGGGCACTGAGGTGCTCGAAGTGTACAGTAGCAAAGTAGCTTCGCCCCTTCGAGAGCCACAGGGCTCAGTCAATAAAGTTGAAGTAATTGAAATCAAACCAGATAAAATGCCGGTGGGTAAGCACGATAAGCAAGACATTCCTTTTACCACACAAAGCATACAGCTGCAAAAAGGTGATGTTATTTACACGCTCACCGATGGTTTCCCCGATCAGTTCGGTGGCGAGAAAGGCAAAAAGTTCATGAGCAAAAACCTACGCGAACTGCTTGCCAAAAATGCTCATCTGCCTATGCACGAACAAAAACAATTGTTGGAAACAACCTTCAGTAAATGGATTAGCGATTTAGAGCAGGTAGATGATGTAACGGTAATTGGTGTGAGGGTTTAAATAATTATTTTTCCACTTTAGTATACCACAATTTTAATTTTAACGGATATGTGGTGTTATTACTTCCTCCCAAAACAATTCGGCTTGGCATAGAATGATTTTGAAAAATTCGTAAGGTAAACGTGTTTGTCTGAATTTTGTTTGCCATTTTTTGTATTGTATAAGGTATAGGAAAATGAAATTCATGATTTGTGGCATCGTAATAACCCCATAAGCCTGTTAAATCATAAGATTGATCAAAGTTAAGCCCATAAGTTATTCCGTTTTCATTAATCCCTTCAAGCATTGCTCTTATTGGAGTGAAAAATTTTGTTGCATCATAAAAACCAATGCTTTTATCCGTTTTCAAAATCAGTTCGGCTTTGTTGATTGCAATTTTACCAGAGTCACTGTATTTATTGATATAAGGCAATTCAATTTTAATTTTACTACCAGCCATTCCTTGCAAAAACAAATTTTGTTTACCTAATTGAAAGTTATTTTGAGGAGGTAGTTGCTGAATAAAATTTGGATTTGCCAAAGTGTAATCATGATTGTACTTATTGAATCGAGCAGAATTATTCCTAATGGTCAAATCTATTTTTTTTGTACTTGCGTTTGTTCCGTTATGATAATAAATAGTTATTTTAGATAAGGGGCTTGTTAAATCAAAGTAGGTAATAAATCCATAATCGGTTGAACTTATCGTAGTGTTTTTAGTTGTAATACAAATTCCTTTAAAGTAATTAAGTAATGAAGTTGTGCTTGCAAGTTTAGTAGTGTCGTCAATAAATTGTTGTCCAATTTCATTTTTTAAACGAATACGAATATGTGGAGAAAAAGCAACATCACCTTCATAAACAGTTGAACTGGGGTCAATTTTTGTTCTTATGCCATTGCCAGAGTAGGTTATATCATCATTTTGATTGTATGATGCTGATGAATAAGAGTAATAGGCAGAATCAAAATATATAGATTGAGTTAATTGATACACATTAAACAGTAATTCATCACTTTTATCGCCATAATATTTGTCTTTTTGATAAGCTAGTGTAAGTACAACAGAATCTAATTTTGGATCAACACCAAATCCAATATTGGTTGTGTTATTTGGATTTGTAAAATTCATAAATAAAGAGGCATCTGTTCGTCCAAAAACTGGATCGGTCATTGAACCTACCAGTTGAGGAATATAGCCAATGTAGCTTTCATCTGTTCTTAGTGAATCATCTAAAATACTATATGCGATAATAGTAGAGGTATCAGAAAAAGTAGCACCTAATAAGTCTTCATTGGGTAAAATTTCTTTACCAATAGTATTTTCACCTTTTTTACATGATAAAAAAGATAAGAAAACGAATAAAACTAATAGAAGTGATTTTTTCACGCGACGAAATTAATCATTTCAAACAGAAATCTAAATTTCTTGTTAAATGATTAAATAAAATTAAGCGAGTACTTCAGCGCCTTCTAAAACTGCAGTATAAAATTCAGAATAAGCATCAATGTATTCCTCCGGACTCTTGAATGATAAAGAAGGTTTCCCGGTTTTTTTGATGTATTTTTGAATGTCAGCATTAATTTCTTCCGATCCACAAATTACTCCATCAGAGTTATCAATAGCTAGTTTTGTTAAATTAATAAAACTTGGATCATTAGAAACATGTACTAAATCTTTAGATGAAATTCCTTGAATTGGAACGTTATTAGCAAAATTTTTATCTAATGTACCTGGAAATTCATCGTTATAAACTGAGTATACAATTTTTGTATCAGCAAAAAGTGGATCATCAGCAAAAGCTTTTTTTATGTAAAGGGTCATTAAAGCACTAAACCAACCATGACAATGAATAATATCCGGTGACCAGCCTAATTTTTTAACAGTTTCAATTACACCTCTGTTAAAAAAGATAGAACGTTCATCATTATCGTTAAAATGTTTACCCTTTGCATCGGTTAAAACCTGTTTTCTGCTGAAATAATCTTCATTATCAATAAAATAAACCTGCATACGAGCTGATTGAATAGAAGCAACTTTAATAATTAAAGGATGGTCGTTTTCATTAATTATTAAATTCATTCCACTTAAACGAATAACTTCATGAAGTTGATTTCTTCTTTCGTTAACACAACCATACCTTGGCATAAAAGTTCTTATTTCTCTTCCTCTTTCTTGTATACCTTGTGGTAAAAATCTGCCGATGTGGCTCATTGGGGTTTCTTCTAAATAAGGTGTTATTTCTTGAGAAACAAAAAGAACTCTAGCTTTTTTCATAGATGTTTGTATGGAATTTTAATATCCTAATAACAAAATTAAGAAAAAAAAATCCAATTTTCAAAGACTTTTCTCTTAGTTTTGATAATTATTTTAAAATAACTGTAAAATTGATTCTTTTTAAACTTAAATCTGACCTGATTGATTATTTAAGTCAATTTAAAAAAGAAGGTAAAAAAATAGGCTTTGTACCCACTATGGGCGCATTGCATCAGGGACATATATCTTTAATCAAAACAGCTAAAGTAAAAACAGATATAACTGTTTGTAGCATTTTTGTAAATCCAACGCAGTTTAATGATATTAATGACTTAGCAAGGTATCCAAGAACATTGGAAAAGGATATTGCTTTTTTAGAGGAGGCATTTTGTGATGTGTTATTTCATCCGGACGTTGATGAAATGTACCCTGAAAAAGATTTTAGAACTTTTGATTTTGGTTTTTTAGGAAATACACTTGATGGTTTACATCGGCCCGGACATTTTAATGGAGTTGCCCAAATTGTGAGTAAGTTGTTTGATGCAGTAAAGCCTGATATTGCTTTTTTCGGGCAAAAAGATTTTCAGCAGGTTTTAATAGTGAAAGATTTGGTTAAACAATTCGGTTATCCTTTACACATAGAAAGTTGTCCTATTTCAAGAGAAAAAGACGGTTTGGCAATGAGTAGCAGAAACCAGTTATTGACTAAAGAGGAGCGAGAAGCAGCGGCTTTTATTCCTCAATTACTAAATGAAGCTGTTTCCGATTTTAAAAAAGGGGTAAAAATTGATAACATTAAGTTGAAAATCATAGAGGAAATTAAAAAAAACGTGCTATTTAAATTGGATTATTTTGAGATTAGAAATCCAATTGATTTAAAAGAAGTTTCAGGAGATGAAAAAGAGGTGGTTTTTTTAATCGCACTTTTTTGTGGTAAGATTAGATTAATTGATAATTGTATCTCCTCTAAAAATTAAGTTTCCATAATTTCAACTAGTGCTTTCGTAGAAATTGAATTAGATTGAATAACTGAGTAAGTTCCATCATCTTTAATAACAAGCAATTGCTGAGTATGTTCTTGTAATAATTCCAAATCGTGACTGGAAATAATAATACACGTATTTTTTTCAAAAGAAATTGTAGTTAGCAATTTCATTAAGTTCAATTTTGACGGAAAATCTAAAAAAGCGGTAGGTTCATCCAAAAGTAATAAAGAAGTTTGCTGAGCAATTGCTCTTGCAAGCATCGACTTTTGAAATTCACCATCGCTAAGCTGGTTACAAAACTTGTCTTTTAAATGAGCTATCTCACAAAGTTCAATTGCCTCTTCAATTGCTTCAAAATCATTTTTATTTAATTTCCCTAAACTACCTGCATAGGGGTATCTGCCCATGCTAATTAAATCTTTAACAGTAAATCCGGCAAGATTAGGTTTTTCTGTTAGTACAAGTGCAACATTTTTTGCAAGTTCTTTTTTAGAGTACTCATTTATGAACCGGTTATTTATTTTTACAGAGCCTGATAGGCTTTCAATTACGCCACACAAAGTTTTAATTAATGTGGATTTTCCACTTCCATTTTTAGCAACTAATCCAATTAACTGGCGCTTATGAAAATTCAAATTCAGGTCCGTTAAAACAGGGTTTAATTTACTATAACCTACTGATAAATCTAAGGTTTGCAGTGCTATGTTGTTTTTTTCAGACAAATTGTTGCTTTGATGATTTAGCAATTAAATAAATGATAACCGGAGTGCCAATAAATGAAGTAACTACGTTTAAAGGCAGAATTATACCGTTATCTGGTAACTGACAAAGTATATCGCAAAATAAAAGTAAGGTAGCACCAATTAGC
>CAZTCG010000047.1:5718-8028 GCA_964612005.1 uncultured Flavobacteriaceae bacterium
TTATGTAATGCGGTTTTAAAAACCAATCGGCTGATATGTGGTATAGCAATGCCAATAAAAGCTACAGGTCCACAATACGCTGTAGTAATGCCTGCAAGTAACCCGGTAATTAAAATAATTATCAATCGTAGTCGTTTTACATTTATACCCATTGTATTGGAGTAATTATCTCCCATCAACAGTAAATCCAATTTACTAGAGAATAAAAAAGCAATACAGCACCCAACAATGGAAATAAAAATTAAAAGTGGCATATCTTTTAAAGATGTATTACTTATACTTGCCAGATTCCAGATAAAAAAACTTTTTAATTGTTCGGGGTTAGCAAAAAATTCAATCAAACTTTGTATGGAGGCAATAAATTGTGCTAACATAACACCAACAAGCAGCAAACTTGCTTGTTGGCTAAATTTTTTGGATAGAGCCAGCATTAAAAATAACATACTGCATGCTCCAATTATAGAAGCGCCTTGTATGCTAAGTAAAGAAATAAAATCATTATTTATTTGAATTACTGATCCTGTGCCAAGCATAACTATAGCTACTGCTAGGTTTGCACCAGAATTAATACCAAGCACATATGGTCCGGCCAAAGGATTTAAAAATAAGGTTTGCATCAAAACCCCACAAACAGATAATGTCATGCCAGCCATTAAAGCGGTTAACATTTTGGGAATTCTTATTTGAGTTAGGATAAGATTTTTTTCAGTGGCTAAACTACCATTTAAAAATTTAGTCAAATCATTAATCCCAATATTAACACTTCCGGTTGTTAAATCTAAAATAATTGCAATTACCAATAAAATAACCAAAATTAAATACGAATATGTGGATTTATTTATCACTTTAATTTTTGGTAAAAATAGTATTGATTAGTTGTTTTTATTTCAGGATGAACAATAGAAATTATGTCACTTAATATTAAGTCGGGTTGAGTTAATCCTGTTTCCCAATAATCGTTTGCCCCTTTTTTTGAAACACGCAAATTGTTATTATAAACCTGGTTTTTCTTAAAAGCAAGAATTCCATTGTATCTATTATCTAATTTAATTAAATCGGTTTTTGAATTACAAAACAAAACATTTAGCCAAAAATCTGAATCTGCACTTTTGCTGTAAACTTCCTCGAAGCTGAGTGGTAAACTACCAAAATGGGTATCATTTTTCCAATTGTATTCTGTGTTGGCATCTTGTAATAAAGTTGCCATATAACTTTTTCCACCAGGCACATACCAAGCATCATTTAGTTTATGTTCAGTTAACACTTTTGGTTTAATGTTACTTTTGGCTGCCTTTTGTTTTAGTTCCATGTAATTTTTCTCGGTCAATAAAAATAAGGAATCGGCTATCTTTTCCTTATTAAAAAAATACCCAAAAAACTTTATCCATTCAGCTCTGCCCAGGGGATATTGTTCAAAATGATCAATCAGCGAAATTATTGGGATTTTAAGTTGGTTTAATTTATTATTTTTTGTGTCATTATTTCCAGTATCAAAATAGGTAAAAACCGCTTCAGGTTTAAGCTGTATGGTGAGTTCCTCATTTATTTGCCCATTTATGGCTATTTCTTTAATTTTTCTTTGATTAACTTTTTCAGAGATAATTGGGTTATAAATATAATCACAGTTATCTATTGCAATAATTTTGTCTAAATCATTCAATCTGTTTAGGAAGCCAATATAAATAGATGATAAAGCAGCACAATTAGATAGAGGTGTTTTAATAAAAACGGCATCTTTTATTTTGAGTTCGGGTGCTTGCTCTGATTTATATAAAATGTAGTTTGCAATTGTTTTTTTATTATTAATGATTATTACATGAATATAATTTTCACATTCAAAAATTTTGAAGCACTTGGCATAGGAAAGTTTTATTTCTTTGTTTAAAGTAATCTGCTTTTCAGAAATTGACTGACCGCATGAAAAACAAATTAAACCAATCAGAACAAAAAAAAATATGTTATTTCTTTTTGCCATTTGTTGTAGAATCAGTTGTTTTAGGTGGCGGCACATTGCTGGTTGATGGTTTAACAGCAGCGGCTGATTTAAAGGGTTTGTCACTCACTTCTACTTCACAACGCGTGCAAATTTCTTTAGGGCGCAATACCATTTCACAAGTTGTTGGTTGTATATAAATGTGTTTCATGCTGCTGTCCGGCATCATAAATTCAAAATCAGTCGCCATTGTTTTTGGACCTTCAAAAATGAATGGGTCTTTTAAGTAATCAGCTATGTCTATTTCTTTTATTCGAATTTTTTTACCAAAAATTTCCGTGTAGAGTTCAAAAATGGCTTTTGTCAGTTTTACTTGA
>CAZTCG010000047.1:8069-9137 GCA_964612005.1 uncultured Flavobacteriaceae bacterium
TAACTTATTTTAATTATACCAGGTACTTTTGAAGTATAATTAAATGGTCCAACATCTACTTTTGCATCACAAATAAAAGTAGAGCTATCCGGATTAATAAACATTTTTAAATTATATACTTTCCAATGATACTTGCCTTTTATTAACATTACTTCATAATCGTTGCTGCCTCTAATGGTGTCAATTGCTTTAAAAACTTTATTAAGGGTTTCTTCATGCAATATGGCAGAAAAATCGTTTACTGGTAATTTACTTTTTTGCTGAGCAGTTAAAAAAGATGAAAATAAACCAAACAAAAGTGCAATATAAAATCTGTAAGTTGTTTTTATTTTATTTTTGTCCGAAATCATTCTCAAATATAATCAATGTTATCAAATACAATTTTAGTCTTTTAAACTTAGTCGATGCGTAATATAATTTTCCCAATAGTTGTTTTTATTGTTTTTTCATTTTTTGATTGGTATTTTTTTCAGGCGGTAAAAACTATTGTTAGAGATGCGCCAATTAACCGACAACAACAAGCAAGGTTGATTTATCTGAGTACTTCCATTTATAGTATTGTTGTTTTTTTGCTTGTGATGATTATTCCAGCCCTTAGAAATAATAAATATTTCACAACCTATTTTGTTTCCTTAGCTTTTGTGATTGGTGTGGTAAAATTATTGGGCTCTGCATTTTTATTGATTGAAGATATTACAAGGGCCATTCGATTTATTTTTGAATTTGTTGCTCAAAAAGTAAAATCAGCGCCTGCAAACGAGGAAATTCGTATAAGTAGATTAAAGTTTTTTAGCTATTCTGCCTTGGCATTTGCTGCCATTCCCTTTGTTTCATTAATGTATGGGATCTTTAGGGGTGGTTATAGGTATAAAATTCATCGCTCTGCTATTCAATTTAATCATTTACCCGAAGCATTTAAAGGGATAAAGATTGTTCACATTTCGGATATACATGTTGGTAGTTTTACTAATACCAATGCATTAGAAAAGGCATTTTCCCTCATTAATAACGAAAAGCCTGATTTAATTGTATTCACAGGTGATTTAGTAAATAATAAATACACAGAAA
>CAZTCG010000048.1:0-213 GCA_964612005.1 uncultured Flavobacteriaceae bacterium
AACAGCAAATGGTTTGGATCACAAACTAGTTCAACGTTCTGATGGCACTTCTGTTTATATTACTCAAGACATTGGAACAGCCGTATTGCGCTATAAAAATCATCCTGATGTAACCAAAATGATTTACACCGTTGGCAACGAACAGGATTATCATTTTAAAGTGTTGTTTTTGATTTTAGATAAATTGGGTTACAGCTGGGCAAAAGAATGTTA
>CAZTCG010000048.1:223-9117 GCA_964612005.1 uncultured Flavobacteriaceae bacterium
ATTTAAGTTATGGCATGGTTGAACTTCCTGAAGGCAAGATGAAAAGCCGTGAAGGAACCGTTGTAGATGCAGATGATTTATTGCAAGAGATGTTCGATACTGCAGCATCAACCACTAAGGAATTAGGAAAAATAGACGACTTTACCGAACAGGAAGCCAATCAACTTTACCGAACGATTAGTTTGGGGGCATTAAAATATTTTATTTTAAAAGTTGATCCAAAAAAGAAAATGCTTTTTGATCCGAAAGAAAGTATTGATTTTAACGGGCATACCGGGCCATTTATTCAATATACCTATGCGCGCATTCAATCTGTTTTGCGTAAAGGAAATTACTTACAGCCACAAAACAATCCTGTACAATTATCATTGCATGAACGGGAAAAAGAATTGATAAAAACAATTCATCATTTTCCTGAAGTGATTGAGGATGCTGCTAAAAATTACAGTCCGGCATTAGTTGCAAATTACGCGTATGAACTGGCAAAAAACTACAATCAGTTTTACCACGATGTTACCATTTTAAAAGAACAAGATAATGACCTGCGTAATTTCCGTATGCACTTATCTTTCCTTTGCGGACGTATAATTTGCAACAGCATGAAATTGCTGGGCATTCAAGTTCCGGACAGGATGTAAGATTATACTAATGAAAATTTAATCGGTATTACTAAGCAAGTAAATCGAAAAGCATTATTATTTAATAGTGGAGGTCTTGAAAATTGAAGCTCCCTAATTACCCTACATGCCTCTTTATCTAAAAGTACATGCACTCCCTGTTTTACAATTACATCTTCAACCAAACCTTTATCAGATATTGAAAATGATATGTAAACAGTTCCCTTTATTTCTTCCATAATTGCTTTTTCAGGGTACTCCGTCTTCTTTGCAATGTAGTTAAATAATGAAGTTTCTCCTGTTGCAATTATCGGTGCTTTGTAGCCAATTAATTCATCATCTTTTAAAAAATCATTGATGTTTTTTGTCAAACTATCATTGCATTTCGGTAAATTGTAGTTTAAATCAAAAGTATAGTTTAATAATTTTTCATTATCAGCTATTTTTGTTTTCCATATACCATAAGGTTCATTGTTTTTATAAGTTTTACTTGATAAAATTTTATTAGTCTTTAATTCAATAATTTCTGTAGTTACTGAACCATCAGCATTTTCAGCGCTAGCGTAACAATAATTGGCTTTATTGGCAGGAACTTCTTTACCTGCAAATTGATGCCTGTAATATTTAATTTCTTTTTTTTGACTGTATAATTTTATCACACAAGAAAGAAAAAAAATGATGTATAGAAATCTTTTTTTAACCATCAGTAAAAATTAAATAATAAAGAAAACACTAATTGTTAATTTGAATTTTATTAGTAATCACTTCTCCATTTTTTGTAAAAACAATAAATGTATATAATCCGTTTTTAAAATTTCTTAAATCAAGTGGTTCAAATTCAAACGTATTCATAGAAAAAACAAGCAAGCCTTTCATGTCATACGCCATAATTTTATTTATACTATTCGCTTTATGTTCTTTCACATTTAAAAAACCGTTACTGGGATTTGGAAAAAAAACTAAATCATCACGTTGAGTGAAGTTAATTCCTATGCTTTCATTTTTCTCTATTGCTCCGGCATTTGTGGCTATACTATTTCTCGAAAATCCATGATAGTCGTTAGTAATAACATATGGAACAACTTTAATTAATTCCGGATTTAAAATACTGTTTGGTGTTAAATTTAATACAGCTTGATTAGCAGGTTCAAATTTTGTAATAGCACTATTTATTTGATCTGTATTAGAATTGTAAGCAAAGCCAGGGTTCATGTTATATAAATTATTTCCTGTTGTAAGTCCTGGTTGTGGATTTAATGGTGCTGATAAAACTTTGTTGTTATTTAAACTATCAGGATGTGCCGACATAATATTGTTTTCAACACTAACACCACTAATTGAAAAATTAGATACAGGCTGACCTAAAAAGGTTTCGTGTGAAATACTTACTAATGCGCCATTACCTCTTTGCTTTCCAATTATGGTGTTATGTCTGATTTTAATATTGCTATAAATACCATTTTGTATTGCACTATAAATGCCTTGCCATAAATTTATTCCTAAGGTGTTTAAAATGATGTTGTTTTCAATATAAACATCTTTTATATAGTGATTTGTAATGAATGAAGTAAAAGCCTCGAGTCCGGTTAAGATGCCGGAAACAACTTTTGTTTCATTATAAATAAAATTTTGTTGTATAAGAGCATATTCTATTTTATCGAGATAAATATTAGCGTAATTATCATGTAATAAATTTCCTTTTACAATAGCAGAGTCGCAGTAATCAAAATCAATGCCCTCACCAGAGTTGTCGTGAACATGGTTATTTAATGCTATATTATTACTTGTATTCCAAAATTTTATTGCGGAACCCCATTGTGATTGAGGAGTGTTATAGTTTACAGAATTATAAACATGGCAGTTTACAATTTTAAAACGCTTAGCGCGAGGAATTAAGTTAGATGAGCCATTTGCATTTAAGCATCCAATTCCTGTTAAAATTCCGTGACCTGCCGTTTCTGAAACAGTAACACCATCTATTAAAACATCATGCGAGTTGATAACGATACCGGCATAATTATATCCAAACCGTACACCATTTTCATTACTATGCAATACGATTATGTTTTTAACAAAAATATTACTGCCTAATAAATAAATCATTCCACCGCCTGCATTAACAGTTAAATTTGTTCCGTTAAGCACAACTGTTTCTTTACCTCTTAAGCTAATATTTAAGTTGCGTTGCCCAACCTGAAATTTATTTAGTGGTTGCCTAAATATTTCATAATATGTCCCAGGAAAAACAACAACTTCGGCGTAAACATTACCTGTTGCTGAACTCGATAATTGTTCAATTTTTGAAAGAGCTGCCGCAAAAGTAGCCAATGGCTGAATGCTATCGCCGGTATTTGTGTCATTTCCTGTTACTGATAAATAAACTTTAAAAGAAGGATTAATTAGAGTAGGCTCATCAATAGATAATGGTTGTGCAATAACATGGTTTAATAGTAAACTAAAAAAGTAAAGTGATTTTTTAAGCATAGTTTTCTGATTAATATTCTTATTAGTTCTTATTGTTTATTCTATTTTCAATGTATGTTTTAAAGTCTAATTCTCCTAGTTGAGGAGCAATTGTTTCATGTTTCATTACTTCTATAAAAAAAGAAAATTTATCATATGTGTTCTTATTAAATAGCTTAATTAAAGGTAAAGCTATAGAAAATAAAAAAAAAGGAACATGTCGAATTTTTTTTGTCGGATTAATTGCCTTTTGTATAATTTCATTAAGTTCTTTTCTTGTATAAATATGTTTCCCTCCAGCTTCTAAAACCAAATTTTTTTGTAAAATACTATGTACAATTATTGTTGCAAGATCTCCTTCATAAATAGGGTTGGTTTTTTTATTTCCATCACCAATAGTAATTAATTGCCCTTTTTTTGCTAGTTCTAGCATGTCTACAAAAGCACTAAAAATAGCAGGTGGTTTAATTATGGAGTAGTTGATTCCTGATTGAATAAGTAAATCTGAAAACTCATGGTGTACTTTAAAGTAATTGAGGTGCTGATATTTTTCTGAGTGAAAAGCGGATACATAAACAAATTTTTTAATACCTACTTTTTTAGCTTCTTCTAAAATATTTTTATTTCCAAGAAAGTCAACTTCATAAAATGAAGAAGTGCTTTTATCATTTTGGGAAACACTCTTCCCAAATGCAGATATTACAATTTCCTGATCTATAAAACAATTTGATAAATTTGATTTTTCGCATGGATTTGCAATAATTATTTTGTCACTTATATTTTTAATAGTTGATGCCTTTTCTTTAGATCGCACAACTAATGTTACGTCATAGCCTTCTTTAATTAAAACTTTTGCAATTTCTTTTCCTAAATTTCCTGTTGATCCAAATAAAACTACTTTTTTCATTGTATCAATTTTTAATAAATAATGAATTTACTACTAAATGCGTACTAATAAAAATTTAATCTATTTAAAATGAAGTTCCTGTTCCATATAATAATCCTAATGCATTAATGCCTAAGCTATAACTTACACCTGCATACATAATAAAATTACTGCCACTCAAAATTTTTATTCTACCCGCAAACACAGGGGCAATGCGCAACTCATTTTTTTTATCAAATAATATACTCATCAATGGCCCAGCCTCTAATTCTACTTTTGTTTTTTCATCAACTTTAAATTTGCAGATTTTACTTATTATACCAAAACCTATTGTTGGCGAGGCTCTTTCATTAAGCAGCTGACCATTAATTATAAACTGCTTTGACTCAGTGGCAAGATTAAAAAATACCGGTATTCTTAAATACTTCTCCGGACGAAATTCTGCCAAAAACAACATAGCGTTTGTTGGAATTACGATTGCTTCTTCCTTAATGATTGTTGTTATTTTTGAATTCGATATAAATAATAATGATTGGCCAAAGCTAAGTTCAAAATGTTTTTCTTTTATTTTAATTGTGTCTTTTGTTTGGGCTATTGTTTTTAGATTAATTAAAATCAAACAAAGGAGAAATCGTTTTTTCATGATGGTTTAATTGTTTTAAATTATTTTTTGCTTCTTTATAAGAAAATGTCTTAAAACAGTAGGCTGAAATTTATGTTTCAGTTATCGGTGAATTAATAACAGTAAAAATAATTAATAAAATTATTTTAATAATTGATAGCTTAACTTTTGAGAAAAATAATTGTGTGATTAAAACAGTTAATTCTGCTTTAAAAATATAGTTACGAATTAAAGATAAAAATAATACAGCGAATCCTCTTTTTGTTGGATTTACTTATAAATTAGAATAATTAAATACTAAAGTTTAGCCCGTTAATACTTCGCGCCACCTGTTCCAATTTTTTCAATAGGATGCCAAGTAGTTTTTATTTCCTGCAAGTCAATGATAAAATACGGATTTTGTTGGTCTTCCTTCATCCAGTCTTTTTGCCAGAAAAATGTTCGTTTAACATTCAGGGAGGCATTTTCTGAAATTACTTTTTGCTCTTGTTCATTAGCTCTGCAGTAAACAATTGCATTAACATCCATGTGTGATGAAAAATGCGAGTGAAGTTCCTTTGTGTTTCCTGTTAATATATTTACAATTCCTGCAGGTACATCGCTAGTTGCCATCACTTCTGAAAAAGTAATAGCAGATAAAGGTTTACTTTCGCTGGCAAGCACAACACAAGTATTACCTCCGGCAATAATTGGAGCAATAACAGAAACTAAGCCTATTAACGATGTTTGTTCATCAGCAATAACAGCAACAACGCCCATAGGTTCAGGAACAGAAAAATTAAAATGCGAAGATGCAACAGGATTTACAGAGCTAAATAATTGCTGAAATTTATCACACCAACCGGCATAATAAACCAAACGATCAATTGACAAATCAACCTCTTGTTCAGCCATTTTTTTTGAAGTTCCTTGTTGCTGAATTTCTCTTACAAACTGATCTTTTCTGCCTTCCAGTAGTTCTGCCATACGGTACAAAATTTGTCCGCGATTAAATGCTGCTTTTTCACTCCATCCGCTTTGCGCTGCTCTTGCTGCAACAACTGCGTTTCTAAAATCTTTTCTACTGCTTAAACACACGTTTGCAATCAGTTCTTTTTTTGCATTCATAAGTGGATAATATCTTCCGCTCTCGGTTCTCGGGAATTGCCCGCCGATAAACAATTTATAGGTTTTTAATACTTCTATTCTGCTCATAACTATTGTAAATATAGTTTTTTCGAATTAAACTTCAAATAAATAAACAATAGACTAAGGATCACCTGCAAGTACTTTTTTCATAGCCGTTGCTTTAAGTATACATTCGTTGTATTCGTTCTCCGCATCACATTTTGCAGTAATTGCACTTCCAACAGCATAGCTAAGGTATTTTGTCTGTTTATTGTAAACAATGCTTCGGATAACAACATTAAAATCAAAATTGCCATTTGGCTCAATAAAACCAATACTACCTGAATAAATACCTCTTTTGAAATTTTCATATTCATCAATTAATTGCATGGCTCTGATTTTTGGAGCACCTGTCATAGAAGCAGGAGGAAACGTGGCATTAAAAATTGATTTAATGGAAGTGTTTGGTTTTAATTTGCAACTAACGGTTGATACCATTTGATGAACTTGTTTGTATGTTTTTACATCAAATAATTCGTTAACCTGAACTGATCCTTTAGTTGCAATACGCGATAAATCGTTTCTCGAAACATCAACAATCATAACATTTTCATTTGTTTCCTTTTTATCATTACGCAATGAAAATTTATTTTGCTCATCTTCCGTTTTGGTTTTACCTCTTGCTGCAGTTCCTTTTATAGGCTGAGTAATAAGTTGATGTTGTTCTTTACAAATAAATCGCTCCGGACTGGATGAAACAAAAATGTGGTCGGCTAATTTTGTATAAGAGGCAAAAGGAGCTTCCGAAATCGCATTTAATTGCAGAAACAAATCCTCAGGAGATATCGAAACATCGTTACTAAAAAAATTCATACAATAATTTATCTCATAAATATCGCCTTGTTGAATATGCTGTTTTAATTGGGATACATTTCGAAGGTATTCTTCTTTTGTTGTTGAGGCCGTAAGATGAATGGCATCATTTTTTTTAGGAGCATAAAAGAGCTCATTGATAACAGCTAGTAGTTTTTCTTTTCTTTCAGTAGGAAAAACCTGAAGTCCTTTTTCATCAACAGTAATAACAAATTCAGGCACAAAAAAACAAACATCTGCTAAATCATGTTCGTTTTTATTTTTTGAGTGTAACTGCTCGAATTGATTTTTTGTATCATAAGTAACATATCCAAATTTCCATTCATTGTAAATGGAATCTAATTCATCTAACTCACGAATAATTTTTTTTGAGCCAAACGCAGCAATTAATTCATATTTTGTTGCGTAACCATTAGATAAATGAATGGAGCAATAATCGAATCTGGTGGAAAAAGCTACCAGTTTTGGAACAAGTGTTTTTATTTCAAACGGATACATTATTTGTAAGCAAATTAAAAATTGAAATTAAATTAAATTTATAAACTTACAGCAACCAAAAGTGATTTTGATTTTTAAACTTATTTTCATACTTTTTTAAAAAAATTTTATGTTTAAAAATTTACTTTTAGCCGTAGTTGTCCAGCTTTTTCTTACATCGGCATTTAGTCAACAAGAAAAACTCATTTCTCCTGATTTATATAATGAATTAAAATCAAAAGGAAAACTAAATCCAGCAATAAATTATTCATTTCCTTCATTAAATCAAAGTACAGTTCTACATAAAATTAAACCTGCATATCATCAAATTGATAGTGTTGGATCTATTTCTTGCGGTTGCATAGTTCCTCTTGATTCTACTTTTAGCGTTGCAGAATTTGTTGGCTATTCATCTACTAATAATTATAGAAATGATGATGCATCAACAGGAGCAAAAACACTACCTTTTTCTTTTAACTTTTATGGAAACAGTTTTGATACTGTTTATATTAACAATAATGGTAATATATCTTTTACATCACCTTACAGCTCATTTTCTTCAACTGGATTTCCTAACACAACATTTAATATGATAGCTCCTTTTTGGGCTGATGTTGACACTAGAAATACAGGTAGCGGTTTAGTTTATTATAAAATAACGGATCACTATATGATTGTTAAATGGGATAGTGTAGGTTATTTCTCTAATCAAGTAGATAAAAAAAACACGTTTCAGTTAATTATTTCTGATGGAACGGATTCAATAATTCCAAACAACAACAATGTTGCTTTTTGTTATGGCGACATGCAGTGGACAACAGGGAATGCTTCCCAAGGTGTAAATGGGTTTGGCGGCGTTGCCTCTTCCACGGGAGTAAATGTTGCAAACGGAATCAACTATGCCCAGATTTGTCGTTCAGATTCATCAGGCTACTTATATGATGGACCTTACGGATTAAATGATGGTGTTGATTTTTTAGATTATCAGTCTTATTTTTTCGATGTTTCTGATTCATTAAATATTCCCGCAACAGCTTACGATAGTATTTGTGATACAATGATTGTAGTAAGTAATTATGTTTCATGGAATGTATTCATTAATGCGATGGAAGTAAATGATCAAGCGTATTTCAATATTGTATCTCTGCCTTTGGGCACTACCATTTCCGTTGACACTTTACCTTCATCTCTAAGATTACAAATTAATTATCTACCACCACAAACAGGGAATTATCAGTTAAAACTTGCGTATTGGGATTCCTATAATAGTAACAATGTAAAATTTTATGAAAAGAACTTAGATGTACAAAGTGTTTCGCCGGTTGGTTTAGATAATTATTCCAATCAAAGCTCAACATTAAACGTGTTTCCAAATCCTTCATCGGGCATTTTAAATATTGAACTTCCAAATAAACAAAAACCGCTTCGTTTAGTAATAAGAAATTTTAATGGTAATATTCTTATGGAAAATCATGAATCAAATACAATATTAATTGACAAGTTAAGTAGAGGAATTTATTTTGTAGAAGTTACTGATGTCAATCAAAAAAAGTATTTCAAAAAATTTATCAAACAATAATTCAATATACTTAGCAAATTGGATAAAACGCATAAGGATTATTTAATTTGTTAAATTCCAATAGCTTATTATTTCATCCAACGATTTAGCGTTTAAACAAAAGCCTTTATTTAATAATCCTTTACGCGCAGCATATACACCGTATTGCATATCTGTGATGCCACTTTTTTCGTGCGCATCGGGATTTATCGAAATCAACACATTTTTCTCCATACAATACGGAATCCAGCGCCAATCAATGTCTAATCGATAGGGATGCGCATTAAGTTC
>CAZTCG010000049.1:0-1121 GCA_964612005.1 uncultured Flavobacteriaceae bacterium
CAACCATTGCATGTAGAAGATATGGAATCGCAACCGGCTCCTTATTATGTAACATCAGGCAAACGCGCATTTGAAGTAAAATCACGATTATGGATGCCCATTTCAACAGCAGAACGCTCGTTGGGTGCGTTTGGTTTCGCAAGTTCGGAAGTCAATTATTTTAAAGAAGAACATAAAAACGTATTGGAATTGGTTTGCCGTTTAGCAGGTAATTTATATTCTAATATTGTATTTGCCGATTCGGAAAAAGATTATATCCACAACATGAAGTTGTCGATGAAAAAAATTCAGGATGCAAGTAATGCTCAGCAAAATTTCATTGCAAAAATGAGCCATGAAATGCGAACTCCATTGAATGGAATTATTGGCATGTCAAAACTTCTGGATGAAACAAATTTATTTGGTATTCAGAAAAAATATGTTGATATTATTAATAATCAGGCAAGTATTTTACTGCATTTGATAAATGATATTTTAGATATTTCAAAAGTAGAATCAGAAAACTTTGAGCTGGTAAAATTTCCTTTTAATATTAAAGAAACCCTTGACTCTATAAGTGGTTCACATAGTTTACAAGCAGAACAAAAAAAAATAGAGTTCAGATTTGTTTTTGATCCTGCTATTTATGAAACAGTAATTGGCGACTCACTTCGTTTTTCTCAAATTTTTAATAATTTACTAAGCAATGCTATTAAATTTACTTCAAAAGGTAGTGTAGAATTAAGTGCTAAATTATTGAATGTGGAAGATGAAAATCAATGTATTCGTTTTTGCGTTTCTGATACAGGAATTGGTTTTGACAGCTCAAAAGAGGAAGATGTTTTTAAAAAATTTGTTCAGGCAGATGATTCCATTGCCAGAAAACATGGTGGTTCTGGGTTAGGTCTTTTTATTACAAAAGAATTAGTAGAAAAAATGGGAGGTAAAATTGTTGCACACAGCGAACCAACTATTGGTAGCTTATTTACTGTGGAATTACCTTTTAAAAAAGCGAAAGCAAATCAAGTTATTTCTAAAGAGAATCAACAATTTCAATTACAAGGAAAACGGATTTTATTTGCGGAAGATAATCCTGTTAATGCCTTATATCTTAAAACGCTTTTAGAAAAAAATGGAGTTAA
>CAZTCG010000049.1:1131-4404 GCA_964612005.1 uncultured Flavobacteriaceae bacterium
CCTATGTAAATTAAGTGAGTTTGATTTGATTTTAATGGATATACAGATGCCTGTTATGGACGGAATTTCTGCTTCAAAAATTATTCGTGAAGAATTGAAACTTACAACGCCAATCATTGCTCAATCTGCCAACACTGTACAAAAAGATATAGATGCTTGTTATGCGGTAGGAGTAAATGATTATCTGGCCAAACCATTTACAGAAGATCAATTATTAAATAAATTAGCACTTGTTTTAAATTTTGGGCATGATGCAGACGAATTAAAAACTATATCAAAAAGTTTAACAACTAAAAAACCTGTTGAACAATTACAAAACTCATTTACCGCAATTAAATCAAAAGCACTGGAGTTATCAGGTAACAAAACTGAACAAGCAAATAAATTGATTGATTTGTTTATAAGAGAATTGCCGAAAAATATTATTGCACTTAAACATGCATTTTCTTCAAAAAATAAAACAGATATCAATAAAATCGGACACAAAATAAAATCTTCATTCCGGTTATTTCAATTAACAGACGCGGCTGATTTAAGTTTTTACTTTGAAAAATTTGATGCTGAAAAACAAGAATGGTTTGATGCTGAATTAAAACTTTATCAGCTCGAAGAAATATGCAATCAGTTATTAATTGATGCTGACACGGAATAATGATGAAAGAAATTTATTCGAATGATAGTAATTTTATAAATGAGGTGTGTAATGTGTTTCAATCTTCACATCCTGTTTTTATTTTTGAATTTTCCGGTGTTTATGGATTAATTGCTTCAAATACGATTGAGGGTGTTAATGCCATAAATGAAACTAAAAAACGGTTGCCAAATAAGTTTTACAGTACTGTTTTTGGAAATGATGCTATTTTAAAAAATGCAAGGCAATCAAAATTAGTTGAACTGAAAGATAAATTGCTTGAATTATTTGAAGGTTCATTTATACGTATTTCAGTTGAAAATTCAGGAATCAAAAATCCATTGATTTGTAATGGTACTCATCAGGTTTTAATCAAACGACCTGAATATAGAGAAATGTTTAATGAACTAGAAATTAAATTAAGTAAATTACTTCAATCTTCACCTTACTTTTCATTTAATCATTATGCTCCAATTTGCTCAAGTGCAAACATCAGTGGTGACCCTAACGGAAGTATCACTTCAAAACAAAAAGCATTGGAGTTTGCAAAAAACAGAAATATAAGTTTATTTGTTCATAGCAATCTAAATACATTAAATCAAGGTTCCTATCCTGTTTTTTCAATTGATGAAAATTTAGCTATTAAAATTGAACGCAAAGGATTAAATGATGAATTGATTTTAAAAAGAGCTACTGATTTTTTTGATAACTACTCTATTTAATTTCATACAATAAGCTCAACTGAAAATATACGGGATAAACAGTTCCTAAATTAGAAAAACCATTTCCGGTAATTGCATTTACTCCGCCTCCTGCTACAATATAAATTGATTTATATATATTACCTTTTATGCCTGTTTCAATAGATAAAAGTGCTGATTTATTAGTGATGTTATCAAAGGTATCATCTCCAAAATTAGCTGAGGCAATTCCTGTATTTAATCTTAAAAATGGTTTTACCTTTTTAGTTAATCGAAAATACTTGATAGCTGAAAATTCAATTTCAAATGTAGAAATAGCATTTTTTATTAAAGCTGTTCCAAGTTTTGATGATGCTACATTCAATCCAAAACTAATTTTTTTATTCAATATTTTTGATGAGGAAAATTCAGCTGACATTCCGTTTTGCCAATAAAAGCCAACATACTTTTTAAATCGTGCACCTGCAGAAAAAGAAAATGTACTGTCTTGCGAAATAGCAGAAAAACAAAAAATAACAAAAGCAAAAATTAAAATTTTTCTCATAATGAATTTTTTATTTCGTTAAATACGGTTGACTGAATTTGGAGATCCGTTGCGGTTACAGTACTTCTACCTTTCAATCGAGTAAACACATGCAAATTGGAAGGAATCATTTGTAATTCAATTTTATTTCCGTTAGATAGTGAAATGCCTTTTTGGAGCAATACAGCACTTATTGGATCAGCTGCATCATCTTGTTCTGTTTTATATACTTTCATACTTACATTGGCAGGAAAATCAATTCCTTTTTCGAGTTTTTTTCTTACCGAAATGGTAAGCTCATTTAATTGCTTAAGCGCCTGATAAGGTCGGTATCTGTACCAAAAACCATTTTCACCTTGAGCCATTGCAGATTCGCTATAGCTTAAAATAGGACCAACCACATTCACCAAGGATAATAACTTATTAGAAGGCACTACAATCGGATCAATGAAAAAAACATGCTTTAAAACATCAGTAGTTAATTTACCAGAATAAATAGCTTCCAGAATTAAAGGGCATCCGGTTGATGAACCAATCAATGTTATATTGGTGTAACCGAGTTGACGTAATTTATTGTATTCATCAATAATTGGCGCCTGCCAATTTTCCCAATTGGCATTTTTGAAATCTTCATAGTCTCTCCCATGTCCTCCCAATAAAACAACTGAAGTTTGAAAACTATTATTCAATCTTGCAAAATCTCTGAATTCAATCCATTCAAATGTAGTTGCTGAAAAGCCATGAACTGCAATAACAACTGGTTTATTCTTATCTGCATTACTTGGAGTTGGATTACTTGCCGACAAAAGAAAATGACTTGGATAAACTAAACTGGAATCATTAATTGTAATTCCATCCAAATCAACTGAATTATTGATTGGAGGCATTTTACCTTCTTTTTTACACGCAATAAGTAGTACAAATAAAGAAAGTAGTAATAAAGTTTTATTCATTTAAAAAAATTGTAATTATAAATTAGTTGATACCAGCGCATTCCTCACCGCATTGAGTTTTACACTCTTCTTTGGTTTTACATTTATGTTTACAAGAGCAAGCTAATGAATCCTCTTTTGAAAGAGCTTCTAAAGATTCAACAGCAGCATTAGCTCCTACTCCAACATCTTCTGTTTTTTCGTTGCCACTACATGCAAAAATGAATGCTGCAAAAACTGCAATTGTAATTGTTTGAATTGTTCTCATGTTTTTTTTGAAAAAGATAGCTAAAATTAACTTCAATGTCAAGTTAATACTACAAGTTAAATTTCAGCTTTGATGAACTAAGCAATAACCTTTAATGTATCTTTTACTTTTTTAGCTTTTAAAACAGCTTCTTCGAGTGTGGCTGCAGTAACTGTTACATGTCCCATTTTACGAAATGATTTTGTAGTTTTTTTACCATACAAATGTAGATGTACTCC
>CAZTCG010000049.1:4414-7611 GCA_964612005.1 uncultured Flavobacteriaceae bacterium
TTTCATTATTTCAAATATTCCTTGATAAGTTGCATTTCCTTCAAACCCTTTTTCACCAAGAACATTTACCATTACACTTGGCTGAGTAATACTTGTATCTCCTAATGGCAGATTTAATACTGCACGCAAATGCTGCTCAAATTGAGAAGTAATATTTCCCTCAATAGTTTGATGACCACTGTTGTGAGGGCGTGGCGCTACTTCATTTACTAATACTTTACCTTCTTTAGTTACAAATAGCTCCACAGCTAATAAACCAACAATTTCAAAAGCATTAGCTACTTGCGTTGCTATTTTATACGCTTCTTTTTCAATTTTTTTACTAATGTTGGCAGGTGAAAATAAAAACTCTACCAAATTGGCTTCCGAATTAAATGCACATTCTACAACCGGAAAACAAGCTGTTTCACCGGATTCGTTTCTGGCAACAATTACTGAAATTTCCTTATCAAAATCAACTAGCATTTCTAAAACGGAAGGAACATCAAATGCTTTTGATAAATCTTTTGGGTTATCTAATTTAACAACGCCTTTACCATCGTAACCACCTTTTCTCATTTTCTGGAAAAACGGAAAGTATTTACTAAATTTATTAATCTCCTCTTTTTTCTCCACCAAAAAAAAATCAGGTGTTGGTATATTATTGCGCTGATAAAACATTTTTTGTAAGCCTTTATCCTGTATAATCTCCAAAACATGCGGCTGCGGAAAAACTTTCTTTCCCTCCTGCTCCAACTTCTTCAAGGCTTCCACGTTTACATGTTCAATTTCAATGGTAATAACATCACAATCTTTTCCAAATTTATAAACGCTATTAAAATCATCTAATTTTCCTCTTACAAATTCATTGGCGATTGCTGAACATGGAGCATGTTGATCCGGATCAAGAATTTTAATATAAAAATTATAATTGCTGGCTGATTGAATAAACATACGGCCTAACTGACCTCCACCTAAAATACCTACTTTGATTTGATCGGGTTGTAATGATTTCATGCAACAAAATTAAAAGTTTTACGGGAACAGCTAAATTAATCTATCGTTGACGACGAACAGAATTTAATTTTTTTATTCCAATTAGCTGATCATAATAAGTGCCTATACTTCTGTGATAAACAAAAATAGTATAATCATTTTCCGTTTCCCAGTGGTTTCCCTCTAACATGGTTTCATCCATTGGCGATTTATCATCTTTTTGATAAACCAAAAAATAATTGTAATAACCTTGTTTTAAATAAATTTTTAACTCATAACCTTTTTTAGAGTAATTGTATTTAAGCTTGTTTAGTTCAGCATTATTCCAATCGCAAAATTTACCAGTAACATAAAAATTACCTTCTCCCAATGGTTCTTTGTAGGGAAGAAATAAATGAACCCAAGCATAATCTGCTTCGTTTTCATTTCTGTCCATTTCGGTATTACGAATAAAAAATTCGCCATTTACATCATCTACCTGAACATAACGTTTAAAAGTTTTGAGCTGCTCAGGCAACACAAGTGTATTATTTTGATTAGATGAATCTTTAAAATGATGCGAAACAAATGGTGTTAAAAATTTAAAACTCTTATTGTCAAAATTCCTGAATTCATTTCCACTATTAAAACAATTAGAACCATCATCATAATTGTAATTTAATTCATTCTGATTAATAAAAAGCGGCTTTAAATTGGTAATTGCATTATCCCATCTGTTGTTTTGAGTAAGAATAACTTTTACATCCTGAAACGGCTTGCTTATTTTATAATTTGGGTGTAAGATGCTAAAATCTACCTCTTGCTTATTCATATATTCATCAGCTTTTGCCGCTTGCTGCACTATGCCGCTTATAGTCACATTTGGCTGATACACCATAAAACGTTTAGTTAATACAGGAATGTTTTTATCACCATTTTCGTAAACATAGAGAATGTAATTTCCTGATTTAGTAATTTTCATATTATTATTAGGAAAAACAATTTCATAATGAGTGTATTTTTGAAGAGTGTTTACCGAATAAGTATAGTTAGAAATATTATCTTCAAAAAAAACATTCATGTATTCATTTTGCATTAAATCGGATGGATTCCAAAATGCATCACAATGAATAAATGTATAACTGTAATTTTCATACTCACCGTTTAAATCATCAAAGCTTAATTTCAATTGTTGCTCACTTCCTAATTCAATTATTGGGGCAGCCAATTCATACGAAGTTTCGCGTAATTGAGCAGTTTTTATTGCAGACTTATAAATGACATCTTCATACTTAATTCCAAAATCAGAAACTACATTATTGATAGCCGATATATCTAAACTAAAAACAAGAAAAGTAACAATTAAATTATGTCTATTAAATAAAAAAAACTTATTCACTGGTGATGATACCAACAATTGAACGAGTAATTTGAAAAGTAAATAAAAGAAAATTATCGCACTCATTATTTTGACTAATTGAACAAGATCTGATTATTTATCAAATTTCGCACATATTGTATTTACGAAATTAAACAATTAATGTGTATTAAAATCTAAGTTTGAAATCTTCTAATTTTCATTATTTAGTATCTTAGCGGAAGTGAAAAATAAACTATACATAAAAATAAAACGAATTCTACTCAATAAAAAAATTGTTGCGTTTTTAGTATGTTTGTTTATTGCCACCTTTTTATGGCTGATTAACGCACTAAATAGGAATTACACAAAAACTGTAGCTATTCCTGTTAGATTTATCAATTTACCAAAAAACAAATCATTATCCTCTGAATTACCTAAAGAAATTCAAGCTGATATTAAAGCGTCAGGGGCTAAGTTATTTTTTATAGATTTTAAAAAGCATGAAAATGAAATAGTAATTGATTTAAATAATTATATCAAAAATCAAAACCAATCGAAATCACTTGCCATTAATACCGCATTAAGTATTGGTAATTTATCCCGATTATTTAATACCGAGATAGAACTAATTAAAGTGAAGCCGGATTCCATATATTTTAGTTTTGGTAAAGCTTATAAAAAAGTAGTGCCAGTTGTTCCTGATTTACAGGTGGATTTTGATACACTTTACAATTATGGTGATAAGGTTAAGATTTATCCATCTTCTGTTACACTTTTTGGTGATAGTTTATTACTAAATGCCATAGATGAAATTCGTACTGAAAAAATAATCTTAAACAATTTAAATAAAACCATAAACCAAAAAGCATTGCTTATTTTACCC
>CAZTCG010000049.1:7621-9045 GCA_964612005.1 uncultured Flavobacteriaceae bacterium
AGAACGAGTAGGTTTATCCTCAAGTGAAGTAAATCTCTCCATTAACGTTGATAAATTTACGCAACTTAACTTAGAGGTTCCCATTGATATTGTTGGTGTTCCTTCTCAATTAGATTTGAAAACATTTCCAAATAAAACAACACTTCAAATTAAAGTTGGATTATTAGAGTATGACTCCCTTCAGGCAAGTCAGTTTAAACTAGTAGTTGACTATAAAGACATTCAAAAAAACAAGCATAAATTACCTGTAAAAATTGAACAACAACCTGATAATGTAAATATTATCAAGATAATTCCAGATAAAGTAGAATATTTAATAAAAAAACAATAAATTGCTAAATCAAAATTTATCATTATGGACAGTCAAAACAAACGAATAGCTTTGGTAACAGGAGCTACAGGTGGATTAGGAACTGCTATGTGCAAAAAACTTGTGGATGATGGGTATACTGTTGTGGGAAATTACAGAACCAAACAAAAGGCAGATGAGTGGTCGCAACAAATGAAAGCAGAAGGTTACTCCATTCAATTATTTGCAGGAGATGTAAGTGATTTTGACGATACAGGCAAAATGATTGCAGAAATAGAATCAACTGTAGGTCCAATTGACATTTTAGTAAACAATGCAGGTATTACTAGAGATTCGCGTTTAATCAATATGAAAAAAGAGGATTGGCATGCCGTAATTAATTCCAATTTAAATAGTGTTTTTAATTGCACAAAGCATGTAATTCAAGGAATGATAGACCGTAAATTTGGCAGAATCATTAATATTTCATCGGTAAACGGACAACGCGGGCAATTTGGACAAACCAATTACAGTGCAGCTAAAGCAGGTATGCATGGCTTTACAAAATCGTTAGCAATGGAAGTTGCTAAATTGGGAATTACTGTAAATACAATATCTCCAGGTTATATCGCAACTGACATGGTAATGGCGGTACCTGAAAAAGTATTGACACAAATTGTTGCCCAAGTTCCAATGGGAAGATTAGGTGGAACGCATGAAGTGGCGCACTTGGTTTCATTTTTAGCAAGCGAGGAAACCAGTTTTATTACCGGTGCCAATTACAGCATAAATGGTGGTCAACACGTGTATTAAAATTATCTTTGCATTTACCGATTAAGTAAATGAATTTATTACAAAAAGCTATTGGAACCGATACTGGAATAAACTATACCAATATCGGCCTTATGCTTATCAGTTCAATCTTTTCTTTTCTTCTACCCTTCGAAACATTTCTATTTGTTTACGCTTTTTTAGGGCCATTGCATTATCTCACAGAAATTTCGTGGTTAGAAAAAAGAAATTTTTTTATCATCAATAAAAAAGAAATACTGGTGTTTATTTTATGCGGCATTTTATTTACAATACCGGTTTTTTTTAAAGGTACGTCCATACAAAGTTATTCTTCTCGAATTAT
>CAZTCG010000050.1:0-8891 GCA_964612005.1 uncultured Flavobacteriaceae bacterium
CAGCATCAAAATACCATGCCACCAACGAGCAAATAGATGCCGAATTCAAATTAATTGAAGCGGCAAAGCAAGATATTAATCGGTTTGGACCCCTTTACGATAAGTATTACAAGCAAATTTTTAATTACCTGTATCAGCGACTAGAAGATAAGGAAACAGCATTTGATTTAACATCACAAGTGTTTCTGAAAGCTATGACTAATTTGCCTAAGTATCAATTTAAAGGTGTACCGTTCGCTAGCTGGTTGTATCGTATTGCTTACAGCGAATTGATGCAGTTGTTTCGTGAAAAAAAAGCAGAGCGTACAATTAATGCAGATGTATCAGATTTAAAGCATTTGTGTGAAGAGATGAACGAAAATTATTATGAAGATTTTTTACCGGCACTTTCAAATGCATTAACACAATTGGATGAAATGGAGTTGCAGTTGGTTGAAATGCGATTTTTTGAAAAACGTCCATTTAAGGAAGTTGCCGAAGTTTTAGAATTAAGTGAAACAAATGCGAAAGTAAAACTGCATCGGTTATTGGAAAAAATTAAAAAGTCGTTGAAAAAAAATAATTCAATAAAATGAAAACAAAATTTACAGTTGATCGTCCAAAAGTGAGTGATGAAGAGATTGAGAAAAGAAAAAACTTTGACGATTTGGTGAAAAAATTTAAAGATCAAAGTTTGGCCGATGCAAAGGCAAAACAACGATCGGGAATCAATTTAAAAAAGTTGATGTACTCAACTATTATACTTGGCGTTACGGTAGTTTGTTATGTAACATTAAATCAGATTTTAACTACAAAAAACGATCAGAAAAAAATTGAAAATACAAATCAAACACCTGCTCAACTTATTGAACCTAAATCAAACAAATTTATACAACCTATTGAAAAGAAAAGTAATTATGCTACCTATAAAATAAATGCTCAAAAAGGAGGAGAAATTAAACACCATACCAAATCAGTTATTAAAATACCTGCAAAAGCTTTTACCAATGATCAAGGAATAGAGATTACTGGGGATGTTGAGATTTTGTATCGTGAAATGCATACCATCCCCGAGATAATGGCATCAGGAATTCCAATGAGATATGATAGTGCAGGAGTGAAGCAAAGTTTTGAATCAGCCGGCATGATAGAAATAAAAGGAATTCAAAATGGGAAAGAAATTAAAATAAAATCAGATAAAAAAATCGAAATTAATATGGCTTCTGTGAAGACGGGTGATCGGTTTAATTTATATTATCTTGATACTACTGCAAAACAATGGCAATGCTTAGGAAAAGAAAAACTAGTTGATTCTAATCAGAAAACTGCTCAGCGAAATGATAATTTGCAACAGGCAAAATCAGAAATTAAAAATGAAAACGAAGTTTTAACTCAACAGATTAATTCAATTGATTCGAGAATTGCAGAAATCAGAAATAATGAACTGAAAAGTAAAGCACTTGATTTACCAAAAAAACCAACAGCACCTGTTTCGGCATCCAAGCAACGAAAACAATTTGCTCTTGATATTGATTACAGAGAGTTTCCGGAGTTAAAATCTTTTGAAGGATGTGTATTTGAAGTTGGCGAAGAAAATAAACATTACACCAGTGAATTCAATACTATAAAATGGAATGATATATCAATTGCACAAGGCACAAAAGCAGGAGAAAACTATATGTTATTATTGACTGCAGGTTATAGGAAAGAAAAGCTAGTTGTTTATCCTGTTTTTACAGGGAAAAATTTAGAACAAGCCCAGCAAACCTATCAGAAAAAATTGGATAGCTACAATTTCATAGTTGCCCAGAAAAAAGAAGCAGAACAAAAACGTAAGGATGAACTTGACCGAGAAATTAAAAAAATGGAAGAGGAAAGAATTGCGATTACAAAAAAAATGAGAGCAGCTGAAAGTACAAGATCATTGAATAATTTGTATGCAGATATGAACGATGGTAAAAACTATTTATCGGAAGGAGTTAGAAGAATTTTTGAAATAAATAAGTTTGGTGTTTATAATTCAGATTGTGCAAAACCTTTTCCTACGCATACTACAACAGAGGGAGTTTTTATGCAACAAAAAACAGAATTAATCCCTGTTTCTGTTTTTTTAATCAATCATTCGGATAATATGATGTGGACATATACCACAAAAGAAACTGAACACTTGAAATACGATCCGAAGAAAAAAAATTCATTGATAGCATTTATTCAAAATAAATTATTTTGGTGCGACACACTGGCTTTTGCACAATCATCAAAAAAAAGAGATAAAACCATCTTTTATTTTAAAGAAATAAATGATGAAGAAAGAAGCGCGGAGGGGCTTAAAAAAATGCTTAACCTTTAAAGCAAGTTAAGGTTAATTCAATGAAGCTACAAATTCATCAAAAAGGTATCTGCTATCCAAAGGTCCGGGATTAGATTCGGGATGATATTGAACAGAAAATACTTTTTTATCTTTCAAACGAATACCTTCGATGGTATTATCATTTAAATTAACGTGAGTAATTTCTATGTTGTTATTCAGTTTAATATCATCTGCACTAATGCTAAAACCGTGGTTTTGAGAAGTCACTTCACATTTACCGGTAATTATATTTTTTACGGGATGATTAATTCCACGATGACCGGCATGCATTTTATAAGTTGAAATACCTTGTGATTGTGCAATAATTTGATGCCCTAAACAAATACCAAAAACAGGTTTATTGGTATTTATAATTTCTTTCACCAAAGATGTTTCCTCTTTCATCACTCCAGGATCACCAGGGCCGTTGCTAATCATAAAACCGTCCGGATTAAATTTCATGATTTCCTCCAATTTGGTTTTCATTGGAAACACCTTAACGTGGCAACCTCTTTCAACTAAACAACGAATAATATTCTTCTTTACACCAAAATCAATCAAAGCAACTTTTTTTGTTGATTGATCTGTCTTTTCTTCAAAAGCAATTGATGTAGAAACTTTAGAGGATAATTCTAATCCCTGCATGGAAGGAACTTTTGCTAATTCTTTTTTTAATACTTCAACATCTAGTTCGGAGGAAGAAATTATACAGTTCATAGCACCTTTATCTCTAATATAGCGAACAATTGCTCTAGTGTCTACATCCGAGATGGCAACAATTCCTTGTTGTATAAAATAATCGTTTAAAGATTGAGTTGCTTTTTTTCTTGAAAATCCGGAGTTAAATTTTTTACAAACCATTCCGGAAATTTTGATATTTTCAGATTCAACTTCATCAGGATGAATACCATAATTTCCAATATGGGAATTTGCCATTACAACCACTTGACCATAATAGGATGGATCCGGTATTAAAACAAATTTCTCCGGATGTAATTCCGATTTTACCTGCTGCTTTACCTTCAAACACTTTTCCGTCTGCAAGTAAAAGTATGGCTTTGTTTCTTTGTTGATATTTTTGCTGCATCTGATGATTTTTTCGGTTGCAAATTTGCTAAAAAAAAAGGGTATAAATAAAAGTGTTAATTAATTTTTGAAAACTGAAATTTGATGATAATTTTTTTACCATGCTTTCAATAAACGTTTCCAAAGTGGCTCCTGTTTTTCTGCGCCATAACCATAAGCGCCATAACCATAACCGTAACCATAACCGTATCCGTAACCATAACCTTTTTTGTAGTTAGCACCATTAATTAAACAGGCTAGGTTAGGTAATCGGTTTTCTTTATTGAGTGATTCGGCAATTCGTAACAAACGTTTATCTAGATAATCTGCACGAGCAATGAATAAGGTAGAATCAGCAAACTTAGAGATAAGTAAGGTGTCAGCAACTAAACCAACAGGGGCTGTATCTACAATTAAATAATCATATTTTTCTTTTGCATAAGAAAAAATATCACCTACACGTTCGCTCATTAATAATTCAGCCGGATTTGGAGGTATTGGGCCAGATGGTAAAATATTAAAATGTGGGAAACCCTGAACAGAAAAAATAACATCGTCTAATTTTAAATTTTTATCAATTATGAAATTAGTTACACCTAATTTTTCATCAGAATTCATGTATTTCAAAATTTTCGGATTTCTTAAATCGAAACCAGCCAAAAGTATTTTTTTACCTGTCAACGCAAAAGATGCAGCTAAATTTAGAGCTATAAAAGATTTACCTTCCTTACCAATTGTAGAAGTTATAAAAACTACTTTGCAATTGGTTTGTATTTTACTATTTAAAAATTCAACATTACTTCTAACAATTCTAAATGCCTCGGCCATATTATTTCTGTTGTTTTCTACAACTACTAATTTGTTAGTTTGTTTTGTTTCAGGTATTTCACCCAGATAAGGTAAATTCACCTGATCTGTTTCTTTTTTTCCATGAACTTTAGTGTCTAGTAAGTCAATTATATAAAGCACAATTATTGGCAGTAAAAAGCCAATTAATAATGAGGATAAAAATATAATTTCTTTTTTGGGACTTATTGGCAATCCATTACCGTAGGCTTTATCAATAATTTTAGCATTTGAAACGGTTGCTGCAAGAGTTATATTTGACTCTTCTCTTTTTTGTAACAAGTATAAATAAAGTTCCTCTTTAATTTTCTGTTGTCTTATAATATATCGATATTCTTTTTCTATTTTTGGAACATTGCTTATATTATCGATAATTTCATTTTCATGTTTTAGCAAATCACTTGCTTTAACATTATTGGCATAATGTAAGTTGTTAACCGATTCAGTTAGTGATTTTCTTAAATTAATAATTTCATTTTCTAAATTAATTACTAAGGGGTTTTTTTCACCACTATATTTTGATAATCTATTTTTTTCAAGAATTAATTTATTGTAATCATTTATTTGATTAGAAACTGAAAAATCATTTAATCCTAAGTTTTGAGGAACCAATTCATTCTTATTAGAATTTTTGCTCAAATAGTCTTTAATAAATTCAGATATTTTTAATTGTGTAGTTGCTTCTAATAATTTTACTTTATTATCTCTTACAGATTCTAAATAAATTCTTGATTGTGATTCAATATCACTTAATTTATTTTTATTTTTATAATTTTCAGCTTCGCCTTCCACATTAGATAATTCTTCGGTTATAAATTTTATTCGTTCATTAATAAAATTTACAGTATTTCTGCTAACTTGATTTTTATCATTAATAGCATCTAAATTGTGTTGAATTATTAAATTGTTTATGATTGTTTCGGCTTTTTTTTCTATTGCATCTTGAAGAGAAATTATTATGCCTGTTGAATTTTTACTTATAGGATTAATTTGTATAAGGGAAATATATTTATCTACTGTTTCATCTTCATTTATTAAAGTAACCCTGAATGGTTTATTTAAATATGTTTCAATTAAGTTATCATTTGATTTAAATGTGATGTTTCCAAAATCTGTTTTAATTAATTGCCCAAAATTAAATTTACCAATAATAACTCCATTCTCACCATTTTTTAAAGTAAAGCTAAATTTGTTTTCGGGTATTATGTGCCAATTACCATAAAAATTTGTTTTTGTGGTATCATCTAACTTATAAATTAATTCTACAGGCGAATCATTGTAACGTTCATGTTCAATTGGTCTCCCAAAGGAAAAATATGAAATATTTAATTTTAATTCTTTAACTACCCTTTTCAGTAAAGTGCGTGATTTTAAAATTTCAATTTCATTATCAATATTTTTTTTCCCATTTAAAATACCTAAATCTTCGAATGCCGATAGTTCATCAGAAATAGTCCCTTTATTTTCATCTTTTATTAAGATTTTAGCGGAAGCCTCATATTGAGGAACTTGATATCTTAGATATACAAATCCAAATAAAAAAGAACAGATTATACTAATTAAAAACCATTTCCAATGAAATAAATAACGCGTAATTATATCCTTTAAACTGCTGTAATTTACTTCGTTTACCGAAACATTATATTGCTCTAATTCCATTATCTACGGCTAAATAATAATAGTACAGTAACTAGAAGCGAAACTATTGAAATACCTGTTGATACATTCGTTTGATTAAATAATGCAGAATTTATTTTCGCTTTATTAGGTTCAATATAAACGATATCATTTTGTTGTAAGTAAAACACCGATGAATTAAAGAAGTCTTTTTTTGTTATGTCAACTCGTGTTTCTGTTAATTTCCCATCTATTTCTCTTAGAACTAAAATATTATTTCTAAGCGCAGTTATTTGAAGGTCACCAGCTATTCCTAATGCTTCTAGTAATGTAATTCTTTCATTTGGAATAGTAAAAGTACCAGGATTTCTAACCTCACCAAGAACAGTAACTTTAAAATTTAAAATTCTAATTGTTATAACTACATCATTCAAATATGGTTTTAACTTTTCTTTTAACAAGTCAACTGCTTGTTGCCGATTTAATCCTTGTAACTTTAGCTTCCCTAAAACTGGGAAATCAATAAAACCATCAGAATTAATTAAATAGCCAAATTGCGCGGGATTTCCTGTGGAATATCCTCCAATGTTTTGATTGAAGTTTGAAGAAGATATATTGAATAATTTTACCGTTGCTTCATCTTGACCAAAAACTTGAATGGATAAAATATCATCAGGTTTTAATGTAGGGTTGTAACTGATGTTTTGTAAAGTTGATGATTGTTCCCCTTGAAAATATACGACTTTTTCTTTTTGGTGACAGGACGTAATACTTAAAATCAATATAAAGGAAAATAAATAAAGCCTGTATATAGATTTGCTATTTACAGTTAATGAACATGAAATAAAATTAGCTATTCTCATTTAAAAACGATCAGTTTTTAAAAAACAAAAGCATCTGTGTAAGCTTTTCTTTTAATTCAGTACGTGGAACGATTTTATCTAAAAATCCATGTTCCAAAACAAATTCAGCAGTTTGGAAGCCTTTTGGTAAGTCTTTACCAATTGTTTCTTTTACAACTCTTGGGCCTGCAAATCCAATTAAAGAACCTGGTTCGGCAATATTTAAATCTCCTAACATGGCATAAGATGCTGTAACGCCACCAGTTGTTGGATCGGTTAATAAAGATATGTAAGGGATTTGAGCTTTAGCCAATAACGAAAGTTTTGCTGATGTTTTAGCCATTTGCATTAATGAAAAGGCTGCTTCCATCATACGTGCTCCTCCAGAACGAGAAATTATCAATAGAGGAGTTTTTGTTTTTAAACAAAAATCAATGGAGCGAGAAATTTTTTCTCCAACAACAGACCCCATTGATCCACCAATAAAATTAAAATCCATACAGCAAACTACTAAATCATTGCCATTAACTTTTCCGTATGCTGCTCTGATGGCATCTTTTAATCCTGATTTTTTGATACTGTCTCTTAAACGTTCTTTATATTTTTTAGTATCAGAAAATTCTAATGGATCACCACTAATCATATTTTCATGAAGTTCGGTAAACTGATTTTCATCAAAAATGATTTCAAAATATTCTGTTGACCCAACTCTTTCATGATACCCACAGTTATTACATACATATTTATTATTTGTATGATCTGTAGATGTGTTAATTTTTTTGCATGATGGACACTTGTACCAAAGACCCTCAGGTGTTTCCTTTTTTTCTTTGGTGCTTGTTGTAATTCCCTCTTTTATTCGTTTAAACCAACCCATATTATTTTTGTGTAGTTTGAATTTTTATTTAAGAAGTGAGTAAGAAACTAAAATCTTAAAATAATAAGTTTGAATTTATGCTATTGTGATAGTATTATCAAGATATACATCTTGAATTGCATTTAGTAGTTGAACGCCTTCTTTTAAAGGTTTTTGGAAAGCTTTTCTGCCCGAAATTAATCCTTGTCCGCCACCTCTTTTGTTAACTACTGCTGTGTAAACCGCTTCACTTAAATCAGAAGCGCCTTTACTTTCTCCACCGCTGTTAATTAATCCGATTCTTCCCATAAAACAATTAGCAACTTGATATCTGCACAAGTCTATTGGATGCTCCGTTGTAAGTTCAGAGTATACTTTTGGATGTGTTTTTCCATGACCGGTAGCAAGGTAACCGCCGTTTTTATCTGATAGTTTTTGTTTTATTATGTCTGCTTGAATGGTAACTCCCAAGTGGTTTGCCTGAGATGATAAATCTGCGGCAGTATGATAATCAACACCATCTTTTTTAAACGCACTGTTACGTGTATAACACCATAAAATAGTAGCCATGCCTAATTCATGTGCTCTTTCAAAAGCTTGCGCAACTTCTATGATTTGACGGTTTGAATTGGAAGATCCAAAATAAATGGTAGCACCAACTGCAACTGCTCCCATGTTCCAAGCATCTTCAACCGAACCAAACATAATTTGATCAAATTTATCCGGATAGGTTAAAAACTCATTGTGATTTATTTTAACTACAAACGGTATTTTATGTGCATATTTTCTTGAAACTGAAGCTAAAACTCCATAAGTTGATGCGACAGCATTACAGCCACCTTCAATTGCTAATTTTACAATATTTTCAGGGTCAAAATATGCAGGATTTGGTGCAAATGATGCACCTGCGCTATGTTCAATGCCCTGATCAACAGGTAAAATACTCATGTATCCAGTACCAGCTAATCTGCCGGTATTGTAAAGCTGATTTAAACTTCTCAGTACCTGAGGGTTTCTGTTAGAAAGTCCAAATGAATTATCAATAAAATCAGTTGATGGTAAATGAATTTGTTCCTTTGTAATTCCATTACAAGTGTGTGATAATAAACTTTCAGCTTGAGCTCCTAATAAATCTGTTATTTTCGACATTTTATCTTATCTATTTATTTTTGTTAAGCCGGCAAATTTACAAAAAAATGACGTAATAAAATTTCTTTCAATAGTTAAAAAAAAATTTGCAGGTTTTGAAAAAGTAATTAATTTTGTGCCTTCAATTTGCGAAAGTAGCTCAGTTGGTAGAGCGTAACCTTGCCAAGGTTAAGGTCGCGGGTTCGAG
>CAZTCG010000051.1:0-4419 GCA_964612005.1 uncultured Flavobacteriaceae bacterium
TGGTCTTGCTTTAGATACTATCAATGGGAACATAAATCCATCAATAAGTATTGCAGGAACATATACTGTTACATACACAACTCCAGGAAACAGTGCTTGTAGTCAAATTACATCAACTACAATAGTTACAATAAATTCACTAAGTATTGGTGGCGTTTTAACGGGTGGTACATCTGTATGTAGTGGTAATAATGTAACAACGCTTAATCTAAATGGTTATTCAGGGACTATTAATAAATGGCAAAGTACAGTAGATGGTGGTTTAAACTGGGCTGATATTACGAATAATTCAACCACATATATTGCAACTAATCTTAATTCTACAACTAACTATAGAGTTGAGGTTTTTAGTGGTGCTTGTCCTTTATCATATAGCATTGTAGATTCAATTATTGTAAATCCAATTTTGCCGGTTAGTGTTTCTTTAATTTCTGATGATTCAGATAATACAATTTGCTCTGGTAGTTTGGTTACATTTACATCAAGTGCTATTAATCAGGGCAGCAATCCTAATTATCAATGGTTATTAAATGGAGTAATTATTAATGGAGCAAACAATTCAACTTATTCGTTATCTAATTTAAATAATAATGATGTTGTAAGTGTTATACTAACTTCGGATGCAATTTGTGCAGCAGGTTCTCCAGATACATCTAATACAATTTCAACTACTGTATTATCAAATTTACCTGTGAGTATAAGTATTACATCAAACGACTTAGATAACTCTATTTGTGAAGGAAGCTCGGTAACATTTACTTCCAATGTAATAAACGGAGGAAACAATCCTAATTACCAGTGGTTATTAAATGGTAATATTATACCTGGTGCAAATGATTCAGTTTTTACAAGCACTACACTAACAAATAATAATTTAATTAGTGTACTACTTTATTCAAATTCAGTTTGTGTTACCGGTAATCCTGATACATCAAACGCTATTTCAACTACTGTTTTACCAAATTTACCAGTAAGTATTACTATTACATCTAATGATTCTGATAATACTATTTGTTCAGGTAGTTCAGTAACATTTACATCAAGTGTTTTAAATGCAGGTAATAATCCAACCTATCAATGGTTATTGAATGGTAATATTTTAAATGGTGAGAGTGGAACTACATATAGTAATAATTCATTAACTAACAATGATGTTGTTTCTGCAATATTAGTTTCTGATGCAATTTGTGCAATAGGTTCTCCTGATACATCTAATTTAATTATTACAACAGTTAATGCAAATCCAATTGCAAATCCAGGCCCAACACTTAATTCTATTTGTCAGGGCAGCTCTTCACAATTAATGAATGGTTCAGTAGCTGGAGGAGCAACCGGTGGAGTTTGGAGTGGAGGAAATGGTACATGGTTAAATGCAAATGATCCCGCAAATGCAGTTTATGTATCTACAAATTCAGAATCCGGACAAATTACATTAACGCTAACAACAATTGGCGGTAGCTGTGGTACTGTTAATGTTACAAAAAATATTACAGTTACTCCATCAAATGTATTAGATACATTAACTCCAAGCTTTATAAATCAAAGCGTTTGTGAAAATGTATTTATTCAAGATATCAAATTTGTAACAGCGGGTTATTCAAATGTTTCATTCAATAGCTTAGCTGCAGGTTTAAATGGAACATGGGTAAATGATACAATAGTTATAAATGGTACAATAAATAATCCTGGAGTTTATCCTTATTCAATTGCATTAACAGGCGCTTGTACAAATGGCCTTGATACCTTACACGGTGTAATTACAATTCATCCAAATCCAACAATTCAATTAACTCCTCAAAATTTAACTTGTTATAATGATAATTCAGGGTCAATTACAAGTACTATTTCTGGTGGAAATAATTTTACCTATACCTGGTTAAATGCTAATTATGATACATTATCTGTAAATCAGAACTTAATCAATGTTCCTGCAGGCAGTTATTCTGTTAATGTGAATAATAATTTTGGTTGTAACTCAATAGCAACTGAAAGTTTAACCGAACCATTACCTGTTAATGCAACTATTACTTCAATTACTCCTGTATTGTGTTTTGGAGATTCAACAGGTTCAATTACAATTAATGCAACAGGAGGAACAAACTCCTATCATTATAGCTTAAATGGTTCTGCGCCAGTAATATCTGGAGTTTTTAATAATTTACCTGCAGGTAGTTACACGGTTATAGTTGCTGATACTAATAATTGTTCTACAACTGTAACAGCATCTATTACACAACCCAATCAAATTACTGCAATTTTATCAAGTAAAAATGATGTTTTGTGTTATGGTGATTCCACTGGTTCTTTTACATTATCTGTAAATGGTGGTATTGCACCTTATGCTTATACATTAAATGGAAATTCAACAACAAATGCAATCTATAATAACTTGAGTACGGGTAATTATTTTGTTAATATTTCAGACACTAATAATTGTTTTGTAACTACTACTGTTTTAATTAATCAGCCTGCTCAATTGACTTCAAATAGTACTATTTTAGTTGGGCCTATATGTAGTGGGGATAGTGTTGGTTCATTCTCTGTTCAAGCAAACGGAGGTGTAGGTAATTATAGTTACTCAATTGATGGAATTAACTATTCATCAAACAATGTGTTTTTAGGATTATATGCTAACACTTATACAGCAACCGTAAGAGACTCTAATAATTGTATTGTAACTACAACTGCAACAATTTCTGATACACCAAGAGTAGATCCCGTGTTTTTACCAATTTCACCAATCTGTGCAGGATCATCTTTTACTTTGCCAACAACTTCTACAAATGGAATTAATGGAACATGGTTGCCTACACCAAATAATTTTGCAACTACTACTTATACGTTTACTCCAAATGTAGGAGAATGCGCTAATGTTGCACAGTTAACAGTAGTGGTAAATCAATTACAGATTTTAGCTTCATCTAGTGTTACAGATTGTGGATCAAACCAAGGTTATATTAGTGTTGATTCGGTAATAGGATCAACAGGAACATTAATTTATCAATTACTCAATTATTCAGCACCGCAATCATCAACTATTTTCACCGGGTTACCAGGTGGAAGTTATACGGTTTTTGCAACTGATGCTATTGGTTGTACTGATTCACTTAATATGAATATTGCATCTGTGCTTCCTATTGCTGTGAATATAATTGGAAATGGAATAAATTGTTATCCATTAAGCAACGCTTCATTGAGTGCAACTATCACTGGCGGAACAAGTCCATATCAAATAAATTGGTTAAATAATGGTAATACATCACTAACAATTACTAACCTAATTGATACAACCTACACAGCATATGTAGTAGATTCAAATAATTGTTCAGTTATACAATCAATTACATTAATAGACCCTACACCACTCAACGCATCAGTTATTAGTTTTAATAATGTGTTATGTTTTGGTGATTCAACTGGTAATATCACAATTAATGCCACGGGAGGTACCCAGCCATATAGTTACTCTGCAAATAATAGCTCGTTCATAAATTCAAATTATATTTCGAATCTTATTGCGAATAATTATACTGTTACAGTAAGAGATACAAATAATTGTACAACTTCTGTTACTGCACAAATCAATCAACCTTCGCAAATAAATGCAGTACTATCAACTACAAATGTTTTATGTTATGGTGATGCATCCGGAGCAATTAGTGTAAGTGCAAATGGTGGTCAATCACCATATACCTATGCTTTAAATGGTTCGTCCTTTTCAACAAATTCAACTCTTTCAGGCTTAATTGCGGGAAATTATTCGATTACAGTTAAAGATTCTAATAATTGTATTCTAGATACTGTTACTACTATAATTCAACCTGCTAAAATAGTACCTTCTTTTGTAGTTAGTAATTTAACTTGTAATGGATCTATGAACGGTTCAATTTCTGTAAATGCAGTTGGAGGCCTACAACCTTATCAGTTCAATTTAAATAATTCAGGATTTACATTTACTTCCAATTTTGGCAATTTAAATGCAGGAAGCTATACAATAACTATTAAAGATACTGCAAATTGTATTGTCGATTCTGTAATAAGTGTTTCTCAACCACAAGTACTAGAAGTAATAATTGCATCGCAAACTAATGTTACCGGATTTGGATTAAGTAATGGAACAGCTTCTACATTAACAATAGGAGGAACTTTACCTTATCATTATAATTGGAACACAACTAGTAATGATACCTTGCCAAATGTTACCGGATTAGCTGCAGGTAATTATGCAGTTATAGTAACAGATGCCAATGGATGTTTAGATACAGCATCATTCACAATAAATGAATTATCGAATTTAATAGCTGAAAATATTGTTACTAAAACAAATACAGGGGTTAATTTTAATATTTTATCTAATGATGGTCAAGTTTCAGGAGTATTGGTAGATACAATTCCACTTTTGGCACCACAATTTGGAAA
>CAZTCG010000051.1:4486-7986 GCA_964612005.1 uncultured Flavobacteriaceae bacterium
TGTAATCAGTTAAATGTATGTTTAAACGATACTGTTTATATCAAGGTATTGCCACTAGCAACTAATGATTATTTTACCACTAATGGAAATGCCAATGCTGCTGCAGCTACAGGTAATGTTACCGATAATGATGCAGGTATTGGTATCATTGGTTCTGTAACATTAATTAGTAATGTAACTAATGGAACTTTACAGATAGATAACGAAGGTAAATTCTTGTATAAACCAACTCGAAATTATTGCGGATTGGATTCATTCCAATATCAAATTTGTGATACGAATAATTTGTGTTCTGTTGCTAATTGTATTTTCGATGTTACTTGTAGAGAGATAACAATTCATACAGGGTTCAGTCCAAATGGAGATGGAATAAATGACGGTTGGGTTTTACCTGATATTGAAGGGACAAATAATACAGTGAGTATTTTTGATCGCTGGGGAAGGCAAGTAAGAACGTTTACAAACTATGATAATGTTAATGTGTTCTGGGATGGCACAAACAGTGCAGGAGCAGAATTACCATCAGGAACTTATTTCTATTCTATAGAGGTTGAAAATAAAAAAGTGAAAAAAGGATGGGTAGAAATAACAAAATAAATTTTCATTAATTTTAAACCATTAGCTTGTTTTAAATAGAATGTTGCAATATTTTAGTATTTTCGCTAACTGAAAGTGGTATTCCGTTGACAAGATTAATTATCATAATATCAATTTTTATTGCAACTCAACTTAAGGTTAGTGCACAGTATTTTTTGGAATACGGTGGCAGTTTAGGTGTGGCAAATTATCTTGGAGATATAGGTGGAAATGAAGGTGAAAGAAAAGATTTTGTTTCGGATATGAAACTGGCAAAAACCAGACAAGCCTTAAATGTTTATGCCAGATATAAAATCAAAAGATATATCTTTTTAAAATCAGAGTTAAATTACCTTAGAATTGCAGGAGACGATAAACTAACAACTAATAAATACAGAAACGCCAGAAATTTAAGTTTTGTTAATGACCTGTTTGATTTAAATTTATTGGGGCAGTTTGTGTTTTTTGAAGACATGGATTTAGGGGCAGATTATCGTTTTAGATTAGGAATGAGGTGTTTTGTTGGAACTGGTGTAGGTGTTTTTTACAGTGAGCCTAAAACTTTATATAAAGGTGAAATGGTTAAACTAAGACCATTACAAACAGAAGGGGTAAAGTATAGTGCTTTTGGTTTATCTGTACCGTTAAATATTGGCGTACATTTTACTTACAAGAAAAAACATAGATTTGGTTGGGAATTAACATGGAGAAAAACATTTACCGATTACTTGGATGATATTTCAAAAGGATATGGAGATCCGTCTAAAATGTCACCTTTAGGAGTTGAATTATCAAACAGAACGGATGAGTTAAGTATTCCTGTTGCATTAGCAAATAACTATGGATACGATCCAGTTCAAAATCCAAAAAACATAAGAGGAAATACTGCTGACTTTGATAATTATGTTACCATGTGTTTTACTTATGGATATGTTATTCGTGGGAAAAGTAGTTTCTACAGATCTCGTTACAGTAACTACTTCTTAAAGAAACGCAGAAAATTAAGAACTCTTAGATCTAAATTCTAACGAACTAGGAATTAAAAAAAGAAAAATAAAAAAGCCCGATTTATCGGGCTTTTTTGTGTGATATTATTTTAAACTTCCAATCATATCTTCGGGCTTCACCCATTCATCAAATTGCTCATTGCTTAGGTAACCTAATCCAATTGCAGCTTCACGTAAAGTTTTTCCTTCCTTGTGAGCAGTTTTAGCAATTTTAGCTGCTTTTTCGTAGCCGATATGAGTATTTAATGCTGTTACCAACATCAACGAGTTTTCTAAATGTTGTTTTACTACAGGCAGGTTTGCTTCAATCCCATTCGCACATTTTTCGGTAAAAGAAACACATGCATCGCCAATTAAGCGCGCTGATTGCAAAACATTTGCGGCAATTAATGGTTTAAAAACATTTAATTCAAAATGCCCCATGCTTCCTCCTACAGAAACTGCAACATCATTACCAATAACTTGGGCACAAACCATAGTTAAAGCTTCAGGCTGAGTAGGATTTACTTTGCCGGGCATGATGGAAGAACCAGGTTCGTTATCAGGAATAATAATTTCACCAATTCCACATCGAGGCCCGGAAGAAAGCATACGAATATCGTTAGCCACTTTCATCAATGCAACCGCACTACGTTTTAAAGCACCAGATAATTCAACCATCGCATCATGCGCTGCTAAAGCTTCAAATTTATTTGGAGCTGTTACAAATGGTAATCCGGTTAAATCTGCAATTTTTTTCGCAACTAATACATCATACCCTTTTGGTGTATTCAAACCTGTTCCAACAGCTGTACCACCTAGTGCTAATTCACTTACCATTTGCAAAGCGTTTTTAATTGCCCTGATACTATTGTTGATTTGTTGCACATATCCACTGAACTCTTGTCCCAATGTTAATGGTGTAGCATCCATAAAATGGGTACGTCCTGTTTTAACGATGTGTTTAAATTCTTCAGCTTTTTTTGAAAGTGCGTCACGCAATTTTTCTAATCCTGGAATAGTAATTTCAACAACCTGCTTGTATGATGCTATGTGCATAGCAGTTGGGTAAGTATCGTTAGATGATTGTGATTTGTTTACATCATCATTTGGATGCAATACTTTTTTTTCGTCTGTTAATTTGCCTCCGCTAATAACATGTGCACGATATGCAATCACTTCATTTGCATTCATGTTACTTTGCGTTCCAGAACCTGTTTGCCAAATAACTAATGGAAATTGATCATCTAATTTGTGTGTTAATATTTCATCACAAACCTGACCTATCAAATCTGATTTTTCTTTAGATAAAACTCCTAATTCGTTATTAGCTTGAGCAGCGGCTTTTTTAAGGTAGGCAAACGCATGTATAATTTCTTTCGGCATACTTGCTTCTGGTCCTATTTTAAAATTATTTCTGCTGCGTTCAGTTTGAGCTCCCCAATATACATGTGAAGGCACTTTAACTTCACCCATAGTGTCGTGTTCAACTCTGTAAGATAATTCTTCTGTTTTTGTCATATTAATTTACTATTTAGTTTGATTGATTTGTTTCTGAAAATTTATTTTTTACTGTGCAAGTTTACAAATTAAATTTATATCAAAATCATGCATTTATCCACTAATTAATAACCTTTTAAACGATTATTCAATTATTAAAATTTAATTTTTTAAAAGATGAATTCAATTTACTTTTCGAGAAATTTAACTATTTAGCATTAAGTTTGAAATATTTGTACATTCACTTTCGTTATCATATGGTGAGTCGTTTATTTTGTTTTTTAAGTTTATTTTTTACCTCTGCTTCTTTTTTTATGGCAGCAGAGCGTAATTCATATACAATTAATAAAACTGTATTTGATAAAGAAGAACTATCCGAAAAAGATATAATCTATTTCAAAACATATGAGGGAAAATTACAAGAACTTCAAAAGAAAC
>CAZTCG010000051.1:7996-8861 GCA_964612005.1 uncultured Flavobacteriaceae bacterium
CTCTTCTCAGAAAAAAATGATGAAGTGAAGTTAAAATTAAATGAAGAATTCACTGAAATTTTAGATACAGTTCTTGCTGCCGAACGTTCCTTTTTTTATGCGTTCGATTCACTAAAAGAAATTACACGAATTTATTCTCCAGACAATTATTTCAGAATCATCAACTGGAATATTTATAAAAAAGATGGAACATATCTTTATTTCGGTTTTTTACAAACTTACGATTCCAAAAAGAAGACGTATGAGTATTTTAAATTACAAAATCATCCGGAGTTAGTAAAAAGCGCTGAAACCTTTGTTGGATCGCATGAAAAATGGCTGGGCATGTTATATTACAAGATTATTAAAAATGATAATTTTTACACCTTGCTCGGATGGGATGGAAATAGTAAGATTATTCAAAAAAAATACATTGAAGTTTTATATTTTAAAAAAAATGGTGATCCAATTTTTGGCAAAGATGTATTTAAGTTCTCAAGAAAAAATCCTAGAAGAATAGTTTTTCAATATTCAGCAGAGGTAGTGATGTCATTAAAATATGATGAGGCTAGGAAGTTAATTGTTTTCGATCATTTAGCGCCAAAAGATTCATTTATGGAGGGACAGTATCAGTATTATGGCCCTGATTTTAGTTTTGATGCATTTGAATTACATAAAGACAAATGGAGATATGTAGAAGATGTTGATATTAAAAATATCAAAACAAAAAACGATAACGTAAAACACAAGGAAAATAAAAAAGAAAAACCAATTTATACTCCACATTGATTTTTAGTTGATGTACGTAAAAAAGCCCTTGATTTTCAAGGGCTTTGAGAATGGTGGACTTCACAGAAATTTTTCTCCAATTTTTTTCTTGAAGATC
>CAZTCG010000052.1:0-1065 GCA_964612005.1 uncultured Flavobacteriaceae bacterium
TCAGTTTTTCTTTCGAAAATTTAAAGAGTGGGTTATTGCAATCAAACTTGAAAAACTTTACACAAAAGAGGAAATTCTTACTATGTATCTAAATAAATTTGATTTTTTAAATCAGGCTGTTGGGATAAAATCAGCGGCGCAAATTTATTTCAATACAACTCCTGATAAGTTAAAACTCGAAGAATGCGCCATGTTGGTTGGAATGGCAAAAAATCCTTCATTATTTAATCCTGTTAATCCAAAACGTAAAGAAGCAAGTCAGCAAAGAAGAAACGTAGTATTGAGTCAAATGCTCAAATATAACTACATTACTCAGCAAATTTTCGATTCTTTAAAAGTTACACCTATCACGCTTCATTTTGTTGCGGAAAGCCATAACGAAGGATTGGCTCCTTACTTCAGAGAACACTTACGAACTTCATTTTTAAAAGAATGGTGTAAAAACCACATCAATCCTGAAACTGAAAAACCATATAATATTTATCAGGATGGCTTAAAAATCTATACCACTATCGACTCGAGAATGCAACAGTATGCTGAGGAAGCTGTTGACGAGCATATTCATGCATTGCAAGAATTATTTATTAAGGATTGTAAACGCAAAAAAAATGCACCATTTGCTTGGAATGTAACAAAAGATGAAATCAATACCATTCTTACTTCTGCCATGAAAAGAAGTGACAGATGGAGAAATTTAAAAGAAGATGGCCTGTCACAAGAAGAAATTATAAAAGTATTTCAAACGCCTATAAACATGACGATTTATAGTAATAAGGGAGAAATAGACACCTTAATTTCTCCATGGGATTCTATACGTTACTACAAAAGTTTTTTACAAACCGGATTTATGGCATTGGAACCTGAAACCGGCTATATAAAAGCCTGGGTAGGTGGAATAAATCACAAACATTTTAAATACGATCACGTTAACAAAAACGCGAGAAGACAAGTTGGATCAACATTTAAACCATTTGTTTATGCATTGGCCATTCAGGAAGGTTCTTCACCTTGTGAACGAATACCTAATGTGAGAACTTGTATTAGTTTAGGCGAAGGACAACCCGA
>CAZTCG010000052.1:1075-8856 GCA_964612005.1 uncultured Flavobacteriaceae bacterium
TCAGATGGAAGTAAAGGCACAGGTGTTAACATTACACTTAAAAAAGCATTGGCACTTTCAGTAAACTACGTTACTGCAGCACTTATGAAACGTTATGGCCCTGAAGCAGTAATAAATCTTATTAAAAAAATGGGAATCACCGCCGAAATTGATCCAGTTCCTTCCATTTGTTTAGGAACAGCAGATATTTCTGTTTTTGAAATGGTTGGAGCCAATAGCACTTTTGCTAACAGAGGCCAATGGATAGAACCAACTTTTGTTACAAGAATTGAAGATAGAAACGGGAAAGTACTTGAAGAGTTTATACCTAAAAGTGAGGAAGTCATGAGCGAGGAAAAAGCTTATGTAATGACTCAATTGATGCAAGGTGTTGTGCAATTTGGTACTGGTTCGCGATTAAGAGGAAAATATAAATTAACCAACCCAATTGCCGGCAAAACAGGCACAACACAAAACAACTCTGATGGCTGGTTTATGGGCCTTACTCCTGATTTAGTTGCAGGTTGTTGGGTTGGTGGTGAAGATCGTAGTGTGCATTTTAATTCAACAGCTGAAGGTCAGGGTGCAAGTATGGCATTACCTATTTGGGGTAAATTTTTCCAAAAAGTATATGCTGATAAAACAATAAAAACAAAAAAAGGAGATTTTTATAAACCAAAAAAAATGACCGAAATAGAATTGGATTGCTCTAAATATGATGATGAAACCAAAGAGGTTTTTGAAGAGAGCACAATAGATAAAGATCCTTTTGACATGTAGAAAATAAAAAATAGAGTGAGTACACCTAAATTTTAAAATGAAAAAACTTATTGAATTTATAAAAACAAAAAAATTTTGGCTACATGGTGTTTTAGCTTCAATAAGCGCCATTATTTTCTTATGGTTATTTTTTCAAATTATGAATTTATATACCGACCATAATGAAGAGGTTATTGTGCCTGACTTTAAAGGTCAAGAAGTTGGCAAACTTGAAGATTTTGTAGAAGATAAGGATGTAAATTTTAGAATTATCGATTCTATTTATAAACCTGATGATAAACCAGGTATTGTTTTTGATCAAGATCCGCAACCAAACGGTAAAGTAAAAACCGATCGTACAATTTACCTTTATGTTACTTCACTGGTTCCTCCACAAATTGTAATGCCTAAACTGATTGATCGCTCTTTACGACAGGCTGTATCTATGATTGAGAGTTATGGATTAAAATTAGGCACCATTAAATACGTTAATGATCCTTGTATGAACTGCGTACTTAAACAATTGAGCGAAGGGAATTACATTGAACCAGGAACTAGCATTAAAAAAGGAACACAGATCGATCTTGTAATTGGTAAGGGACAAGAAAATAATGAAAAAGTTAACTTGATCAATGTTATTGGAAGTACTTTTTGCGATGCAAAATCAAAACTTTTATCTTCTGGTTTAAAAATAGGCGCCATCATTGCAGATTCAAAAATTTCAGATACTTGTAAGGCATATATATATAAACAAATACCTCCAGGCAATTTATCTAGCGAAGTATCGTTAGGAACTAGTGTAGATGTTTATATTACAACAGATGCATCTAAAATCAGCGAACAAAAAATCGAAACAGATGAAAATACCGGTGAGGATGAAAAATAATTTTATTTTACTAGTCACACTTCTTTTCGGAAGCATTAATAGCATCGCACAAAAAGATACTTTGCTACCACTCACCGTAAATTCATTATTACTTGAAAACACATTACAATCAAAGAATATTTTTAATTTAAAAACATTCAGTAATGACACTATAGAATTACCATTCCTTGATGATTTTTCAACTGATAATTTTTATCCTGATACCTCAAAGTGGATGAATTCTGAAAACGTATTCATTAACCGTACTTTTGGAAGAAATCCTCCAACTTTAGGAGTTGCTACATTTGATGGTTTAAAATCTAATGGATATCCTTATCGTCCTCTTGTAAATAGTGGTGCAGGTAACGCAGATACATTAACTTCAAAATTTATACGTTTAGATTCCATAACTTTTCCTCCCGTTGCAATTACTCCATTAGATAGTATTTATTTTAGCTTTTACTATCAACCGAAAGGGTTCGGGCATACACCATTAAACACACATACACTTTCACTTGATTTCTATAATCCAACTACACGTGCCTGGACAACCATTATTAATTTATCACGTAGTGGAAATTCAGCTAAAGATAGTTTATTCACAAGAGTTATGATTCCCATCACAAATCCTGATTATTTTAAAAAACAATTCCGATTTAGGTTTAGAAATAAAAATACAGGTTCAGGAAATGTGAATCATTGGCACATAGATAATATTTATTTAGGCAGAGACAGAACTATTGCAGATACTTCTTTTAATGATTTGAGTTATGTTTATGCGGGGCAATCACTTTTAAAAGATTATACTGCAATACCGTTCAATCATTATTTAGGTTCTAACCAAATGGCAGAGCATTCTTATCTTAAAATAAGAAATAACGATCAATACGCTACCAATTTTACAGGTTTTATTAAAATAAGTGATTACTCGAATGCCGTTTCGTTATACGATACTACAGGTTCCGATAATGCTCAACCCTTTTATGCAACAGGTTATGTGAGTAATCCGGACATCATAGATTTTTTAAATTCAACAGTAAGCCCTGATGTTGCTAATTTCTCATTTAATAATGGAAATCCATTAAGTGATAGTATATGTTATTCGATAAAACATTTCATGAGAACGTCTGCAGGTGACAGAAACAAAAATAACGATACATTAGTTTTTAAACAATCGTTCAATAATTATTTCTCTTACGATGACGGTAGTGCTGAATTAGCATGGGGTTTACAAGGAACTTATGGTGCAGAAACTGCTGTTCAATTTCAGTTGTTTCAACCGGATACATTGAGAGCAATTGATATTTTTTTTAATCCGGTAAGCAACATCAATTCTATTTCTACTTTACTATTTGGATTACGTGTTTGGAATGATGCTGGCGGTACTCCAGGTAGTTTACTATATGATGATGAAAACAGCATGACCCGGCAGCCGATTTTTCAATCATGGGGAAATAATTTTTTTGCTAGGTATTATCTTAAATATCCTTTAGCTTTAAATAGCGGTATTTGTTATGTTGGATTAAAGCAGGATGATCAGCAAACTCTCAATATTGGCTTTGATCAAAACACAAACACGCAAACTAAATTATTTTACAACACCAATGGATTTTGGGCAAATTCATCATTTAAAGGATCACTAATGTTGAGGCCTATAGTTGGCGATTCAGCTAGAGCTGTTGGAATAAAAAACAATAAAGTATCAACAACAGAATTACAAATTTATCCAAATCCGGCAAGCGATTATATTTCTATAATCAGTAATAAAAATAATATCACTTCTATCGAAGTAACTGATGCTTCGGGCAAACTTGTTTTAAAATCAACATCCAATTTACTAAAGCAGTATTCTGTTTCAAGCTTAAAAAATGGATTTTACTTTGTAAAAGTTTATTCTGAAAACAGTTTATTGGATGTGAAAAAACTAATCATTAACCGAAATGAATAAAGAAGATGTTTCGGATATAAGTTTTAATGAGGATGATGAACAGGAATTATATGAGCATCATCGGATTACCGTTGACAAAGGGCAGATAATGATGCGGATTGATAAATTTATTGTTAATCGCATACAAAATGCAACCCGAAATAAAGTACAACAAGCCATTGACATAGGAAATGTGAAAGTAAATGAGAAAGTGGTGAAATCTAACTACAAGATTAAACCCTTTGATGTCATCACCATTTTTTATGCGCATCCGCCAAAGGAAACCGAGTTAATTGCGGAAGATATTCCGATTAACATAGTGTACGAAGATGAAGATATTGTTGTTGTAAATAAAAAACCCGGAATGGTGGTTCACCCTTCTTACGGTCATTACAGCGGCACTTTAGTAAATGCGTTGGCATTTCACATTAAGCAATTAGCCGAAAAAACTCAGCTTATAAATGGGCAGGAAATTCCTCGTCCTGGTTTGCTTCATCGCATTGATAAAAACACATCGGGTATTTTAATTGTTGCAAAAACGGATTTAGCCATGCAACGATTATCTTCTGATTTTTTTCATCATAACCTCGACAGGAGGTATGTTGCATTAGCATGGGGCGATTTAGAAAAAGATGAAGGAACCATTACAAGTTATGTAGGTAGAAATTTAAAAAACAGAAAAGTAATGGATGTTTTTGATAACGAGGAACATGGAAAACTTGCTATAACTCATTATAAAGTACTTGAACGATTGGGATATGTAACACTTATTGAATGTAAATTAGAAACTGGCAGAACTCATCAAATAAGAGTACACATGAAACATCTTGGCCATCCTCTTTTTAATGATAATGAGTATGGCGGCGACAGAATTGTTAAAGGAACAACCTTTGCTAAATACAAACAATTTGTTGAAAATTGCTTTGAAATTTGCCCAAGACAAGCATTACATGCAAAATCATTAGAAATTACTCATCCACGATCAGGAAAAAAATTAAAATTCGATAGCGATATACCTGAAGATATGATGCAACTGATTGAAAAATGGAGAAACTACCGAAGCGCATATCAATAGCGTTATCACAACCTAACTCCTATTACTAAAATATCATCAATTTGTTCTATACCCGAACGCCAGTTTTCTATAAATTCATTCAGGTAATCTTTTTGTTCGTTAGTATTAAAATGAACTATAGAAAGTAAAATTTCTTTGAATTTTTTCGTCATTAACTTTTTTCCATTTTGTCCAAATTGATCTGCGTACCCGTCTGAAAACAAATAAAAGCTATCGTCTTTATTAAATTTTAGTAAGTGTTCTTCAAATACTTGATTGGTTTCAGTAAATCCACCAATTGCTTTTTTTGTTGCTTTAATTTCTTCAATTTCGTTATTAACTTTTCTAATAATCCAAATAGGACGATTAGCTCCTGAATAAATTACTTCATTTGTCTGTACATCTATACGTACTAATGCAATATCCATCCCATCTCTTGTGGCATTAAGTTGCTCATTTTGTTTTAATGCATCTTTTATACTAGTATTTAGAAGACTTAATATTTTACCCGGTTGAACAGAATGTGTTATTGCTAATTTCAGTTTTTCATGACCAATCATACTCATCAATGATCCCGGAACACCATGTCCGGTACAATCTGCTGCAGCTAAAAAAATAAATTGTTTTTCTTGAGCATAAAAATAAAAATCACCACTTACAATATCTTTTGGTTTAAACAAAATAAACTGATTAGCTAAGCCTTTTTCTATTTCAGTATTGTTAACCAATAAAGCTTTTTGAATTCGACTCGCATATTGTATACTATCTGTTATTTCTTGATTTTTATGCGATAACTCTATTGTGCGTTGTTTAACCTGATCCTCTAATAATTTATTTTGATTTTCTAAAATTTGTTGTTTTTCAATTTCCTGAGCAATGGTTTTTTCGGATAATGCCTGAACTTCATTCAATTTATTTTCTAACTCTTTGTTTAAAGTTGCAAAACTTTTGGCCTGCTTAATAATCATATAAACCGGAACTATAAAAGTAAACCCAGCTATAGGTAAAATAAATGCAAGGGCAATTAATCCAATAATAACTAACGAAATAAAAGGATTAAAAAACAGCATTATAACTGCAAAAACAATCAAAGAGATTAATATATATAAAGTAAATTTTCTTTTACGTTTTTGCTGGTCGTAGTTTTTTAGGAATATAATAATCGAACTAATTATTAAGTCAGAGTAAATTATGATATAAGATAATACTCCTATTTGATTTCCTAAATTATAATCAAAGAAAGCTATTAGTAATGTTACAATACTGATAATAAGGTAAACATAAAAGCGTTTTGGTTTTTGATCATAATTAAAATAAAAAATTAGTTGCATTAAAAAAATAGTTGATATCACTGCTGCAATCAGATTAATATAATCATTGATGAAATAAATTTTTGGATTAGGGAAAATATCAGTAATAAATGGTGACGAAAACATCAGCATCATGGTAAAGGAAAAGATTGAAAAAAATAAATTGCCTTTATCCTTTTTATAAAATAAATAAAAGATGATGTTAATAAGCGATAGAATGAAAAACGATCCTATTAACATTCCCATTACTATTTTATAAAATGTTTTTAAGGAATTAGTACCTATTCGTTTATTATAAGTTGGTTCACTGTTTAAATAAACATGTAGCCAAACATATACATCATCAAAATGATTTATGTATTTAGTACCATAAAAATTACTATAACGAATGGCTATTGAATGTTTGCCTGTTTTATCAAATCGAACATTAATAGGTAAATTAACCGGATTACGAAGAATTTCATCTGTATATAAGTAAGCAACTTTTCCAAACTGCTGAATAAGTTTACCATCAATATAAATTTCAGATGCACCAGTTTGTTGAATAAATAAATTTAAATTTTTATTGATTAAGGATGAATCAATAGTAAAAGTATTTCTAAACCATGCAATACCTTTAAAATTAATTTCTTTAATCGTGTTTAACTCAATAGGAAATTCTACCGATTTCCAATCTCCTAATGTTATATTAGGTTTACTATAAAGAAAATTATCTTTAAATGAGTAAAACCAATTAGTATCGTTTAAAATGCTTTTTTGATTTAACTCGAGCTCAAAATCAACATCATCACTCGATAAATTTAATGTGCCCGAAATTTGATTTTCATCAGTGTTTTGCGAGAATATATTATGAAAACTAAAAACTAAAAAAAATAATAATGTATAAATTCTCATTAGCATAAAAATGTTTAAACAAAAGTAATTATTTGAATTGTAATTGCTCAATTTTTAAAAATGAAATGCCAGTTAATTTGAAGTAGTAAAAAAATACAAATTAAAACTGTAACGTATCAAAATTTATGGCGTTATAATAGTAAACCATGCGAATAGTAAGCTTCATATTTCTTCTACTGATTTGTTCTTTCAAAAGCGAGAATAAAATAAAATATGAATTGATTTTTCCTGATGATTATTCAGATGCTAAACAATTTATAAGAACGAATCAAGATGAGTTAAAGAATTCATCATTTATTTACCGACATGGATTTTTATTTTCTACAGCAATAGTATTTCCTGAAATCATGCGTTATTCTGTAATAAAAGACATTATAGAAACAACTGCTCTCGAATTAGTATACGTTAATAATGGAACAGATGCTGCTGATTTTTCTATTGGCAGATTTCAAATGAAACCATCATTTATCGAATCATTAGAGAATGAAATTAATAACGACGATAGTTTATCTGATTTATATAAAAATGCACTTTTAAGTAAAAACTTAACTGAAAAAGAGAAAAGACAAATCCGTGTTGAACGATTAAAAAATAACAAATGGCAAATTTTTTACTTACATGCTTTCATTGCTATTTGTGATAAGAAATTCAATAATCAACTATTTAAAAACATAAATGAAAAGCTCGTGTTATATGCCACAGCTTATAATTCGGGATTTTATAATTCAATAGAAATTCTGAAAAAGAATTCCGTGAAAAAAAACTTCCCCTATGGAAGTAAATATGAAGGAACACAATATGGATATAGCGATATCTCAAACTATTATTTCACCAATAATCATTAAAAATGACGACACAATTACTTTAACCCCTTAAAACTAACATCAATGAAAGCAACAAAAAAAAACACGTTAATCGGATGCTTATTAATAGCTGGATTAGTAGTAAACAGTGCGTGCAAAAACAAAAAAAATGAAGAAACAGTTGCATCTG
>CAZTCG010000053.1:0-8825 GCA_964612005.1 uncultured Flavobacteriaceae bacterium
CCGCAAGTACCTCGCATAACCACTGGAACTGTTTGAACATCATGTGTAAATAAAGTTATATCATTTTTCCATTGTGCATTCCGTAGAATAGTTTTATATCCGAAGATGCCGATAAGCACTAGCGATAGCGTAATTAAAAAAGATTTGTGCAATAGTGCATTGATGTTTATTTTTTTCAATCCTTCAATCAGTAACCAGGCTATACAAATTGCAAACCCGAATGACGAATGATAAATTAAACGTTCACCCATGGTTGCTCCAATATCCATTAAGATATTACCAATCATTAATAGGTTGCCAAAAAAGAAAATCAACCCAAATGAAAGAGGATGTCTTTTAATGAATAACCACAGTGTTAGACCTGCAAGAGTGATATATGTAAATAAAGATAAAAGTGTATCCCAGCTTGTGAACTTTCTGTATAGAATAGTATTAAAAGAATAATCAGAGCTTAGCGGATGAGGATAAAAAAGTAATTGTAGATATTTTAGTAGCACATAAATTTTAGTTGCCCACTTCTCTTCAGGTGTTGCAAACAAGTATGGATTATTTAATACCTCCGTATCCGGAACCGATGGTTTTAATGTTACAGAAAACAAACGGAAACACATATAAACAACAAATGCAATGGTAAGCGAACTCATTAGTGCCAAGAACGTTTTGTTTTTATACTCACTCATCAATGCTACAATAGAACCGATTGAAAAAAAGATAGCTATTAAAATATAGAATGGTACCTTTTTAGATTTCATAACATACATGATACCTGCAGTCAATAAAAAAAGTACAAATAGGGTTAAGAGTTTTTTATCTTTTAAATTAATCAACTCCGGCCTGAAAATGGTAATCATTAATGGAATAATTATTACTAATGTAAAAGCGTATTCCTTACTTAGTAATGCAAGAAAGTACATAAAGCCTGCAACTACAAAATACTTGGTCTTTTTAAGTTCGAGTGATTTAAAAGTATAAATAAACGTAAGAATGATGAATAGGAATGAAAATATTTCATCGCGGCTTTTCATGTTTGCAACTACCTCTGTGTGTAAAGGATGAATAGCAAATAATAGTGTTGCTAAAAAAGCAAGATCCCAGTTGTTTTTAAATAGATAATCTTTTAGAAATCCAAATAATACAAGGACAGATAAAACATAAAATAACATATTATTAAAGTGTCTTAATGCAACTCCTTCAACATGGCAATCTGTTTTGTTAACTAATCCATCTCCGTTGATATCTTCAGGACCCACTAAATCAAGCTTACCACTTGCATTAACATCTTCTCCTTGATCCAGTTTGCCATTTCTATTTTTATCTTCAGGTGCATCCATTTTACCATCTTCGTTCAAATCCCAACATTCAACACACTCTTCTAATTCCATGTTGTTATTCTTGTTTCGATCAACAAATTTGTTGTATTCGTTTTTATCAATAACTCCATTTCGATTAATATCCTTGTATGCATCAAATAATCCAGTTGGATAGGTTCGAATAAAGCTTTGTTCAATTGCAAAACTTACAACAGAAAGCGGACGATAACGACCACCTGCCAATTGGTCTTCTGCATTCATCTGCCTATAAAAACTGTAATAGGCATCATGAGTAAGAATGTCTTTGGTGCCTTTAGCACCTTTCATTACAAATTCATTTTGATGGATGATGATGCCATCATCGAGCGCAAACTCATTATCAATTGTATTATAATAAAAGCTAATACCAATAATAGCTAAAATTATATAAGCCCATTTTGCATTTTTAAACGGGAAAAGCACGAAGTTCCCTTTTTCTTCAATCTTTATTGGCTTTATCGTTTTTTTATTCTTAGTCATAATAATAAATACATGCTAATTTACATTTTTTGCATTATATAAAATCAATTAAAGTTCGGTAAATGCAATTAAAAGTTTCTCTATTTTTTGCTTAACTTCAGAGGCAGAACAATTATAATTATTAAATAATACAGCAAAACATAAATCCTTACCAGACTTTGATTTAAAATAACCCGCATAACCTCTTGCCCTATTAATGTAGCCACTTTTAGCTCGTAAATTATTTTCAGCAAAAGAATTCTTACATAAATTAGCTAATGAGCCACTTTTCCCTGCAACAGGAAAAGAGTTATTAATTATATCGTACAAATTTTTATCCTTATAAATTTTAGAAAGTAATTTAGCAAGATAAGATGTAGTTACAGTATTACTTCTAGAAAGCCCACTTCCATCATTCATAAATAATTGATTTGTAGTTAATCCTCGTTGTTCCCAAAAATCCTTCACTAATTTTATGCCCTCTTTTAAACTACCATAGCCGGTTTTTTTAAACGAAATTGTTTTTAATAAACTTTCTGCAAATAAATTATTACTATGAAGATTTGTTTGCTGTATGATAGATGACAACAAAGGAGATTGTTCGGTAAACAATACTTTATAATCATCCAGTTTGTCCTCACTTATAACTAATTCTGCTTCCGTTTGAATATTTTCACCCAAGAGTGCTTGCTTAAAATCATACATGCATTGCCAAGTTGGATCTGGCATACTAACTTCAACTTCATAATTATTTTTATTTGCAGGCAGATACCCATTTATATATCTTGTATTTTGATATATTCCTCCGTATGAAATTGAATTATCTCCTGAACCACCTGTTTTAACTTTGTTTATGTAGGTAAGTTTTGGATTATAAGGTATAGACTTAGTAATAAAAGTCGTATCTCCATTCTTATCTCCTGTATTAAAGTATAATTTAATTTTATTATCCTTATAATTAATGCCTGATGATATACATCCAAAATAATTTCCTATATCACCCCAAATCCAGTTGTCGGGCAAATTATTTTCAAAACAACTTATATCTGCTATGATATTACCTTTTATCTTTTTAATTCCGAGAGATTTAATTTTTTTTGCCCATTCTGATGTAATAGTTGTATTGGTTGAAGTTGAATTAAAATACTCAGAGTTTAATGTAGGATCACCGCTACCCAGAATAATTAGATTACCATTTAATATCCCATTAATTGTATCAATTGAACCCGAGTAACCTATTTTTGTTTCATATTTAAAATCTTTACCTAAAATTCCGAGAGCAGAAGATGTTGTTACAACTTTTAATGTACTTGCAGGAATGAGAAGTGTTTTGCTTTTGTATTCGTTAATTAATTCGCCTGTTGATGCGTTAAGCAAACAAAACGATATAGTAGCACCTTCTAATGATTTATCATTTTGAAACTCATTCAATACATCTTCTATAGTAGTAATTTTTTGAGCAGAACTAATAAAAGCAGTAAGTATAAAAATTAATAAATAAGTTATTTGATTTCTTAAGAGCATTTTAATTTTGTTTAGTTACGTTTAAGAATAATGATTCAAAAATAAATTAATTTAATCTTTAGTGCTCAATTAACAAATTAAAACAACGCTACAAAATTGCATCATAAAATTTTTACTCTTTAAACAAAATAAAACAATACGCTCTGAAACACCTTTATTTATGATACTTTCAGAAGACATTAGTTTTAGAAAAAATAAATTTTAAAAAAATAAAAATTATTTTATCTCATTAATTGAAGTAAAATATAAAATGAAAAATTTATTTTTTATTATAGATGTATGTATTTTTATTTAGTACAACTATTAATTTTATATTAATATGATTCTCTGAAACACCTTTATATATAGGCATTTCAAGAGATGTCATTAAGTCGCTTATTTGTTTTACCAAATACATATTACAACACTATGTCATTCTTAACAAAAATATGTTGATAAAATAATTGCTCATTTTTTTTTCAACAATAAAAATTTTTGTTTCTTCGTATCAACAATTCAAAAAACAAAAACCATGGCAACAAAACCAGCAGCAAAAAAAGCAGCTCCTAAAAAAGCAGCTAAGAAAGCAGTAAAAAAAGCAGCTCCTAAAAAAGCAGCTAAAAAAGCAGTAAAAAAAGCAGCTCCTAAAAAAGCAGCTAAGAAAGCGGCTCCTAAAAAAGCAGCGGCTAAGAAAAAGTAATTTTTTAAATGCTTCTTTAAAAAGTCCCGCATGACGGGACTTTTTAGTTTTACAACAAATCAAACTAATTTAAACTAAATAAAAATGAAATTAATTAAACACAGCATCATACTAATTTTAATTTTAGTTTTTACTTCATGCAATAACTCTGAAGAAAAAGTTGAAGCGCTTGTTGCTCCTGCAGGCATGCAGTATGTTGATATAAGTTCAAGTGGCATGAACTTGAACATACTTGTTCCTGATTCCAATTTAGGCGCATTGGACACAATTCAAACAAACTTTGGCGCATACCAAATTAAACGTGGAAAAGATTTTCAAATTTCAATTACAGAAGATGGTGGAACAACTGCAACAAAAAAAGAAGACAATAAAAATGCTGATTTACTTCAAGTAAAACAATACATTATAGATGAACCAAATACCTTGATGTGGGAAAGTGGTATTGCAGATATTTCCGAGTTTCACTTTTTTCACTCAGCAAAAATTGGCGAAAGAACTTTTGTTTTTGAAAATTTAAAAGATGAAACTTTCTCGAGAGAAACGATACAAAAAATGCTAGATGCTTGTAAAAATGCAAGAGCAATTGAAAAATCTAAATAGAAATTAAAAGGCAGTAAGTATTAAACTTACTGCTTCTTTTACTTCATCCAAAGTATTATACTTATTAAAGCTGAAACGCAAACTACTGTTTGCATCTTCATTACTCAATTGCATTGCTTTAAGCACATGCGATACTTCTTTACTTCCTGAAGCACATGCAGCGCCACTCGAAACTGAAAACAAAGAACCCCATTTACCAATTAATTCTGCCCCACTCTTTTTAGGAAAACAAATGTTTGATGTATTGTATAACCGATACTTTGTGCTGCCATTAATTCGTAAGCCTTCAATTTCTAATAATTGATGTTCCAAATAAGCACGCAATTTTGAAACATGCGTATTGTTGTCCCATAATTCTAGTTGGACTAATTCACATGCTTTTCCTAAAGCAACAATACCCGGCACATTTAATGTGCCTGAACGAATTTGTTTTTCATGGCCACCGCCATGAATAAATTCTGCTAACTGAACACGTGGGTTTTTCCTGCGAACATACAAAGCACCAACACCTTTTGGCCCATACATTTTATGAGCAGATAAACACATCATGTCAACACCCAATTCATTTACATCAATCATCAATTTTCCTGCTGACTGAGTAGCATCAGAAAATAAAATACATTTGTATTGATGTACAATTTTTGAAATTTCTTCGAGTGGTTGAATTACACCTGTTTCATTATTGGCATGCATAATAGCAACAAGAATGGTTGTGTCACGCATTTCATTTTTTAATTCATCCAGGTTAATCAATCCTTCCGCATCCACATTTAAGTACGTAATTTCTGCGCCATGTTTTTCTAAATGCGAACATGTATCTAATACTGCCTTGTGTTCTGTTTTAACGGTGATGATGTGTTTGCCATACATTGAGTAGTTTTCCCAAACTCCTTTTAAAGCAATGTTTATGGCTTCTGTTGCTCCAGATGTAAAAATGATTTCATTTTCTTCCGCATTGATTAGTTGTGCTGTTTTTATTCTCGCTTCTTCAATAGCATAACGAGCAGTAATTCCCTGAACATGTGTTGTGCTTGATGCATTGCCGTAGTGTACATTAAAAAAAGGCAACATGGCATTCAATACTCGTTCATCCATTTTTGTAGTAGCGTTATTATCAAAATAAAAGGGTTGTTTTAGTTCAGTCATGCTTTGGTTTTAAAAATTGTATGTTACGTTTTAAGCCATTGTACTTTGTTCGCTTTACAGCGTTCTTCGAAAATACTTTTTTAAATGTTTCTTCAGTAATTTCTTCCCATTGCTTTCTGTCCCATTCCAATATGCTGTGTTGTGACTGAAACAATGGCTCCTGATGTGGTTTACTGAATCTGTTCCATGGGCAAACATCCTGGCACACATCGCAGCCAAACATCCAATCATCCATTTGAGATTGAAATGAAGTTGGAATATTTTCTTTCAACTCAATCGTAAGATATGAAATGCATTTACTTCCATCAACCACATAAGGTTGAACAATGGCTTGCGTAGGGCAGGCATCGATGCAACGTGTGCAGGTGCCGCAATAATCTTTAATGGCTACATCTTCAATTAAATCTAAATCACAAATAATTTCGGCAATAAAAAAAAACGAACCTGAATTTTTGTTGATGAGATTGCTGTTTTTACCAATCCATCCCAATCCGCTTTTTGCTGCCCACGCTTTATCCATTACAGGAGCTGAATCTACAAAACACCTACCGTTAAAATCACCGATTTTTTCCTGCACAGAAAGCAATAACGTTTTGCATTTGGATTTAATCACATCATGGTAATCATTTCCGTATGCATACTTGGAAAGTTTTGGAGCATCGGTATTTTGTTTTTCGGAAGGATAATAATTCAGCAATAATGAAATGACTGATTTTGCACCATCAACCAGCAATCGAGGATCCAAGCGTTTGTCAAAATAATTTTCCATGTAATTCATCTTGCCCTGAAAATTATTATTGAGCCAGTTTTCTAATCGTGGCGCTTCCTCTTCTAAAAACTGAGCTTTTGAAATACCACAATATTCAAATCCTAAACGCTTTGCTTCTTCTTTAATAAATTGTGTTAATGCTGTTTTATTCATTCTTAAATTTAAAAGTATGAATTTCTTCCCACAATTTATTTTCATGCCTTAACAAAGAAAAAGAAGAACAGTTAAAACTTCGATCAAAAATTTTTTCTTTGTATACATTCCATGCTTTTGCAAATTGTTCTTTTTTTAAATCACGAAAAGCAACAGTAATGTGCGGATGAAAACCTCTTTTATCTTCTGCCTGATTAAAAATAAACAAGTGCTTCATGCAGTTTACAACTTGTTTTTGCAATTGAATTAAAGTATCACTCATTTTTACGTCAATAAAAATTACCCGATCATCGAAACATGAAAAATGATTAAGTTGAATTTTAAATGGTGTGTTTTTTTGTTGCAAATCACTCAATGCTATAATTAGTTTTTGTTCTTTTTCCTCTTTCCATAAAAAAGGCATGTGTAATGTAATGTGCGCCGGTGAATTTTTTGCCCCCTTTGAATTATAGTTAACTACGAAATCTTCTTTAATGCTTTCTGCTTCCTGTAGTAATTCATTTGGAGGAAGAATAGCAATAAAATAGCGTTTTTCAGAAAATGAACTCATTTTTTAGTTAATTTGCACTGTTAAAGATAATGGAATTAGAAAAGCAACAAAAACAACTGAGTGACTGGCAAATCATTCTGAATAAATTCAAAGAATTTACAGGAGAAGAACCGCAAATTGATGGCATCCTTTTTTTAATTGGTGTGCAAGAATTGGGCATGGGTTATCGTAAATTTAAAAAGGATGAAAAACTTTCGGTAATGCATATTGCTATTTGTACATTACTTGAACCTTACGGTTTTTACGAGTTTGCAGGAAGAGATGAAGAAGGCTGGCCCCATTGGAATAAAAAAGAAAATATCCCTTTTTTAGAAAGCAAACAACAAAACAAATTAATGACTGAAGCCATTATTGATTATTTCAAAAAGGAAGGCTAGTTGCAAGGTGCTTTATATTTTTAAATATTACGATTTGAGAGAGTAGAAAGTTAGAAATAAATTTTAGAAACATTTTTTAGATTAATGTCAACTATAATTTTTTCATTTCAATAAGCGGTTGCAATAAATAGTCAAGTCCGTTTAGTTTTATTACATATAAAGTTTCCAGCAACATGCCCAACTTACCTTTAGGAAACCCACCATTACGATTAAACCATTCTAAGTACGAAACAGGAAGTTTAAATAATCTTGTGCCTTGGTATTTTCCATAAGGCATTTCAGTAGAAACTAAATCAAGTAAAATTGTTGGATCAATTTCTTGAGGCATAAGCTGATTTTAATGTTTAAAAGTAGTATAAAATTTCATTCTTGAAATTAGTAACTAAACAATCTCTTTATGGATTAAATAATAATAATTATCAAGCCTATAAAATATGATATGATAATTATCAGTTTATACATAAATAGCATTTTCATAAAATAACAACCATTTGTAATTCAACATTTTAAATTAAAACACAGAATATTGCTTATTTAAACTGTTTCTAAATTATTTTACATGACAATCTTATGACAATTACAAAGCATCTGTTTCGGAAATTTACTAGTGTATGATTGAGGCTCTTCAAATCTTTGCATTTACTCACAAAAATTCTTCCATTGAGAATATTGGCTTACTTCATTTGTCGGAAGAATCGCAGCGCGAAATATTGCCTTCTTTAAAGTCAACTTATTTTTTAAATGAATTGATGTACTTATCTACTTGTAACAGAGTAGAACTTATTATACGAAGTGATGAACTCATTAATCAGGAAAAACTAGTTTCTATTTTAACATTTTTACAACCTAACCTTGAATTAACAAAAATAAATGAGTTAGCAAATTCAGCATTACAGTTTAAAAGTACAGCTGCTGTTCAACATCTATTTCAGGTTGCCTCATCTTTAGATTCTTTAGTAATTGGCGAACGAGAAATCATTACTCAGGTTAGAAAATCTTATGAATTGTGTCATGAATTAGGATTAACAGGAGACATGATTCGTTTGCTTGTAAAACAAACCGTTGAAACTGCAAAAGAAATTTATACTAACACAGGTATTTCAAAAAACCCAGTGTCTGTAGTGTCTCTGGCATATCGTCAGTTAAGACAATTAAACATTAAAAATTATGCCCGTATTGTAATTATTGGTGCGGGTGAAACTAATACCAACCTTTGTAA
>CAZTCG010000054.1:0-8802 GCA_964612005.1 uncultured Flavobacteriaceae bacterium
CCGGTTGGTGTAAGCACTGATGAACCTGTGCAGTTACCATCACAATCCACATCTAATGTAACATCAGTAACAGATAAAACAGGTGGATCAACAAAGCTAACATTTGATGTTGCCTGACAACCATTTGCATCGGTTACTGTAACGGTATAATCGCCTGCGCACAACCCATTAACTGTTTGAGTTGTTTGATTAATGGGTTGCCAATTAAATAAAGGCGTTCCAGTTGCCCCACTAACAGATGCTGTTGCTGTACCATTGCAATCTCCAGAACAAGTTAATTGATTTATTGATGTAGTAAGAGTAATATTAATCAATGAAGGAACAACAAACGTTGTTGTAAAGGAACAGTTGTTTGCATCAGTAGCAATAACAGTATGTGTTCCAGGACAAAGAGCAGTTAAACTTGTTGATGATCCTATTGATAAGCCATCAATAGTGAAAGTGTAAGGTGCAAGTCCACCGGTACAAGCTATTTGACCTGTTCCGGTACAAACATTTGCACAACTTGATGTAATATTATTTACAACAGCGGTAACAGCTGTTGGCTGAGTTACAGTAACCAAATCGGAGGCTTGACAACCTTGTACATCAGTAACTGTTACAATAAAAGTTCCTGCACATAAAGCGGTTGCAGTTTGTGTAGATTGAGTTGGTGTTGAATTCCACGAAAATGAATATGGCGTGCTACCGCCTGAGGCATTAGCAGTTGCTGTTCCGTTGCAAGTTCCGGAACAAGTTGCTCTTGTGGAATCAGAAGTTACAATAAGTGAAGCGGGTTGATTTATGGTAATTGTTTGGCTTGCAGTACAACCAAACGCATCGGTTACAGTTAATGAATAAGAACCTGCTGCTAAATTATTTTGATTAAAATTAGTTGAATTGGTTGGTAACCATTGAGCTGTATAAGGCGCTGTTCCTCCACTTGCAGAAGATGTGATTGTTCCTGTTGCTTGTCCAAAACACAAAGGATCTGTTGAACTTGCAGTAATTACAATTGCAGTTGGGGAAGTTAATGTAGTATTTGAAGTTGCTGTACAATTATTGACATCTCGAACTGTAAGTGTATATGTTCCTGCAGGAACATTGGATAAGCCGGGTGTGGTTTGCCCTCCTGGTGCCCAGAGATAAGAATAGTTAGGTGTACCGCCATTTACTGAACTTGTGATTTGTCCTGTACTCGCTCCGCTGCAATTTAAACCCGATCCAGTTAATGATGCCGTTAACGGGTTTGGAGCTGTAAAAGTAACAGTAGTGTTTTGAGTGCAACCCGTATCATCTGTTATTGTTAAAGTACAAGCACCTGCACACTGTCCTGTAATTGATGCTGTAGTAGTTGGAGAACAAGACCAAGCAAACGTGTAACCAGAACCGCTTCCGCCTGTAGGAGCTGATGTTGCAGTTCCGTTGCAATTGGAACTACAAGTGGGGTCAACCCTTGTAACATTTGGTGAAATTTGGGTTGGTGAAGTTAATGTTGTATTTGTAGTTGCAGTACATCCATTTGCATCTGTTGCTGTAACAGTATAAGTTCCCGCAACTAATGAATTGTAACAATTGGAAGAAACTGTTCCGCCTAACGGTAAAAAAGTATATGTTACTACACCTGTACCTCCACTTGTTGATGCGCAAACTTGACCATTGTTTAAACCAAAACAAGTTGGATTTGTTTTGGTTGCAGTAACTGTAAATGGTAACGGTTCCGTTATTTCAAAATTAACCGAATCATTACAGCCATTTTGATCAACTATAACTAATGTATAATTCCCTGCAGTTAAATTGTTGACAGTAGGATTAGCCGTTGAAAATGGAACACCTGCAGCTACAGGATTTGTAGTTGAATTAAACCACGAATAAGTAAAACTAGTTCCAGCACCACCGGTTTGAGAACCGGTTGCGCTTCCATTACTTCCTCCGGCACAGCTTACATTAGTATTACTAACTGCCCCAACTAAAGTAGCCGGAGCAGTTAAATTAAACGTAGTGGTATCATCACAACCTAAGGCATCTGTAATTACTACCGAATAGGTTCCGGAACAAAGAGCTGTAGCTGTTGATGTTGTTGCCGTGTTTGTTAATGAAGGTGTTCCTAAACCAAGCCAGGCAAATGTGTAGGGTGGTGTTGCTCCTGATACGGCAGTTATATTAGCAGAGCCATCGCACACATCGTTACACAATAAATTACTTGGAGTGGATTTGGTATAAGTAAAATCTGTTTTGGAGGCAACAGTAATGCTTCCTGGTAATGTGCAGTTATTAGCATCAGTAATAACATACGTATTTGCTCCCGGGCATAAATTAACAATGGAATCATTACTCAATGCAGGATTTCCATTCCATGAAACTAAATAATTAATTCCGTTTGACTGAGTTGCTCCAAATGGTGTACCTCCTGAAGGGGCCAACCAAGCAGAAGAGTTACATTCGCCAAAACATTGTTGATTGGTATTTCCAGGATTAGCCACTAAAGGATTTGGTTGCAATAACGGTACATTATCAGTGCCCGTACAGCCTTTACTGTCGTTAATTGTTATCGTATAAGTACCCGAACAAAGTGCTGTAATAGAATCATCAAAACTTTGTTGTAATCCTGTATGAATTATATTTCCTGGATTCCATGAAACAGTATAGTTTGGATTACCACCAATAACATAGTAAACAATTTTTCCATTGCAATCTCCATTACACAATGGAACAGCAGTGTTTGTTATACCAATTACGATTTGAGATGGCTGACTGATAACCACATTTGCAGTTTGAACAATTGTGCCGGTGGCTCCGATTACACGAACCACGTAAGTATTAGCGCATAAACCCGTACATAAAAAAGGGCTAGCAGCAACACTACTAAATGTATTTGGCGTTGCAGACAACCATTGTATAGTATAGGGTCCTGAACCTGCTCCGGAAAAAGTTACTGTTGCTGTTCCATTACATTGGCCATTACAAACACAATTGGTAATATTGGTAACTGTTACCGGTAAAGATTGAATAGCGTAATTATCAATTAATTTTAAATTATCTAAATGTTGTCTGTTTAATTCATCGAATCCGTTTCTGTTTAGTGGGAAAAATAATTGTGATTCTTGTTGTGAAATCCGAAGTGATGAATTTGTACTAACAATTTCTTTAACCGATATCAATGCATCATTTAATTCAATTTCAAAGTTATCATTGCCTTGTTTGAATAAATTTTTAGTTGAAATTGCTGTATTGTTTAAAATAAGTTTTCCTCTTTTTAAAATAATACTTGCCTCGTTTATGGTAATTAGATTAGATTTTAAATTCCAAGTTGATGCCCCATTAAAAATTACATCATTTTTAGGTGTTACATTTCCAAAATCAACAATAGAAGCATTATTGGCAATAAAATTTAATTTTCCTGCCATTTGCCAGTTTATGTTTCCCTTTAAATTTAAATTCCCTGAAACGATTAAATTGGATGAAGATGAACCCTCGAGAATGAGCGTATTCATTCTTTCAGAAATAATAAAATCATGAACCTTTGCCTCTCCTAAAATTTTTACAATAAAAGTGCTGAGCGAAGAATTTTGATCAAAATAAACATCATCAATTAAATCTGGTGTTTTTGCGCCACCGTTTCCGCCACTAGTATACGACCAATGTGCAGGGTCATTAAAATTACCGTAACCACCAACCCAATATAATTTATCGGCCTTTGCATAAAGACAAATAGATAAAAAGAAAATTAATGGAAGTAACTTTTTAATCATTCAAGCAATTAATTCACAACACATTACTAATAACATTACGAAATTACTAAAAAATGAGGGGCTTACCCGTTAAAAAAATCATTTAATTCACGTTCGATTGTTGATAGCAAAAATTATAAACAAAATGAATAATGATTTAAAAAACCCATGGAAGACTTTAAATAAAGAAATGATTTACGAATCAGCTTGGATAAAATTACACAAGCATGATGTAATTAATCCTGCTGGCAATCCTGCTTTGTATAGTTATGTTGAATTTAAACATTTAGCCATTGGCATTGTACCCTTAGATGAAGGTAATTATACTTGGTTGGTTGGGCAATACCGTTACCCAACAAATTGTTACAGTTGGGAAATCATTGAAGGTGGTGGTAAATTGGATGTAGACCCAATAGAATCTGCAAAACGAGAATTGAAAGAAGAGGCTGGAATTGTTGCTAAAGAATATACTGAGCTACTGCGTTTACACTTAAGTAATTCGGCAACCGACGAATTAGCAATTATTTATGTAGCCAGAAATTTACTGTTTGAAGAAGCTGAACCGGAAGAAAGCGAATTACTTCAATTAAAAAAAGTTCACATCAGCGAAGCTTATCAAATGTGTATTAGAGGTGAAATTACTGATGCTATGAGTGTTGCAGCAATTTATAGAATAATGATGGACTTGATTTAAACCATTAAATTCAATTTTAGTAAATCTAATTTTTTGGAATCAAAATTCGGATTTCAAAATGACTAGCCTCAACAATTTCATGACTTGCTTTGAATTGTTTAATCAAACTTTGCATAAGTTTAAATCCAAATCCTTTTTTTGAAGATTCTTTAATGCCCTGTTGCAAGCCTTTTCCTGAATCTTTGTAATTAAACATAATACTTTCGGATTGTTGGGTTAAACTAATACTTATTGTAACCTGATTGTTTACTACACCATATTTTAAACTGTTTGAAACCAACTCGTTTAAAAGTAAACCTAAGGATACCGATTTTGAAATATCAAAATATACATCATCAACCAGTATATCAAAATTTACATTATCAGAATTATGCTTGTTAAATAATTTTTGGTGATAGGTTGCAAGTTCATTGATATAATCTTTGATATCAATTTTCGAGAACATATCATTTTGATATAACTTCTGATGAACTAAAGCAACGGTTTTAATACGGGACTGAATATCTGATAATGTTTCTACTATGTATTTATCTTTTTCCAGTGCTTTTTTAAGTTCAACTACTCCATCAATTAGTGCAAGATTATTTTTTACACGATGATGAATTTCTCCTAATAAAGTTTCCTTTTCAACTAGGGATTGAGCAAGAGATAATTCGTGTAATTTTTCTTTTGTAATATCTAAGCCAAAACCAATTATGTATTGTACTTCGTTGTTTTTATCATAGAAAGGGTACGTTTTTCTTAGAACATATTTTTTTTCTGATTGATTTATGTTCAAGGTTTCTTCAAAAGTAATTCCTGATTTTGTTTTAGTTGCTTCTCTTAAAAGTTGTTGTCTTTTTTTAGGAATTTCACTATCAATATTTTTAAGCTCTGCATAATCAAAATCTGTTTTGCCAATCATAAATTTCCTAAGTTCATCATCTTTAACTGCATTCGGATTAATAAAAACATATCTGTAATTTTTGTCAAAAACAGCAATGTCTGCAGGTATTTCGTTTAGGATTGTTTCATAAAAAAGTTTTTGCTTTATAATTTCTTCTTTTATTCTTACACTTTCTGAAATATCATATCTAATTGACAAATACTGATAAGGTTTGCCATTTTCCATAAAAGGAATTATCGTTGAATCAACCCAATAAAATTCGCCCGTTTTAGTTTTGTTTTTTATATGCCCTTTCCAGATTGAACCTGATTTAATTGTTTTCCATAATTCCGAGAAAAAAACTTTGGAATGGAAGCCTGAATTTACAATGCTGTGTGGCTGATGTAAAAGTTCTTCCTTTTGGTATTTTGACACTTCAATAAACTTGTCGTTAACAAACGTTATTATGCCATTTGCATCAGTTATAGAAACAATTGCCGAACGATTAATTGCATCCTGATATTGTTTGAGCTCAGTTAAAGTAGATTTTAAAGTAAGTTCATATTGTTTTCGTTCAGTTATGTCTTTAGTAATTATATTAATACCAATAAATTTATTTTCATCATTAAACTGAGGTGTTGAAATTGATTCTACCCATTTTATTTCTTGAGTTTTTTGATGGATAATTCGGTACTCTTTTGTTAATGAATTTCCTTTTAATAGCTGTTCCCTATCTTCCATAAAAACAGGTAAATCATCTGGGTGTACTAGCGTAAAAAGTACATTAAAATCATTATAAAATTGCTCATTAGATATGCCATACATATTTAATGTGCATTTTGATATATAAATTATTTTTTGATTAATACTGTCGATCGTAAAAAACAATTCATCAGCATTTCTAAATAAAAAATCGACTTGTTCAGTTACTTTTTTTAATTCAAATTCTGATTTTTTTTGAGCTGTAATATCTCTAACCGTTCCTGATGATTTTATGGGATGTCCATTTTCATTAAATTCAAAATCGGCGATATACTTTACCCAGCGTACTTCTAGATTTGTTTGATTAATTATTCTAAATTCTTCTTGAAATCTTGATTTATTATTTACGGATTCTAAAAACCTATCATTTACAAACTGCCTGTCTTCGCTATGAATAAGATTAAAAAACTTTTCCATATTGTTTTTAAAGTTGGCATCAACCCCTAAAATATCATTTACTATTTCATCATTAACTAAAGGACTATCTGTTATAAAATCATATACAAATGTTCCGATTTTTTCATTTTGCTGAACTTTTTTTAATTCTGTTTCAAATTGCACTTTATCTTTTTCAAGTTCAACTTTTTTTGTGTTGTCTAAAAAGAAACATTGAACGCTAATTACCTCTCCATTTAAAAAGTAGGGAACCAAGTTACCGATTAAATAAATCTCATTTCCACTACTATTTGTAATTGAAAAAAATAATTTTTCTACAATTTCATTTTTTAAAGCAAGATTAAAATGATATTCAAACTTTTCTAGGTATACTTGGTTTATAAGCTCTTTAAATTGTATGTTTTCTTTCTTAATATTTAATTTATCGATTATTGTATGAAAAGTTTTATTACCAAATAAAACATCTCCTTTTTTACTTAAACTGAAAATTAACTCCAAGCTACTATCGAGCAAGTTTTTTTGGGTTATTTCATTTTCAATTAATTGCTGCTCTGCTAATTTTCGCTTGGTGATATCTGCCGAAATACCGGTCATTAAAACAGGCACACCTGATTCATTTTTGATAACTTTAGTGGTAGAAGTAATCCATTTTACTTTTTTTGTACCTGTTATAATTCTATATTCTTGCGTAATTTCTCCTTCTTGAAAAAGATCATTTGATTTACGCAGAACCTCTTCTTTATCATCGGGATGAATGCAATCAGCCCACAAATTAATATTATTGTGCCAATCTTCTAATGGTAATTCATATAAATCAAAGGTGGAAGGACTTTGAAACTCAATCTTATAATGAGGCATACTAACTCCCCAAACACATTCATTTAAAGAATTTAAAATACGTTCTGTTTTTAAAATATTTGTTTGAAGTGCAAGCTCTGCTTTTTTTTGCTCGGTAATATCTTTAAAAAAACCTTGCGTGCCAACAACTTTACCGTTAATAATTTTAGGCAAAGCATTTCCCAATAAATAAATTTTATTTCCTGATTTAGTTTTAAAAATGGTTTCTACATTATGTAATGGTTTACCCGACATGATTTGCTGAAACTCATGCATACAAACCTCATGATAAGTTTCGTCTATTACAGAGAAAATATTTAGCGTTTTTGTTTCTTCTTCTGTGTAACCAAGCAATTTTCTCCAGGTTGAATTAGTAAATATTATTTCCCCATTTAAACCTATACTTTGTATTAAATCAGGACTATCATCAATTAACTGCCGCATTTTAATTTCACTTTCCTGAACTTGTAACTGTGCAGTTTTTAACTTAGTGATATCTCTTTGAACAGAAACCCAGTGCGTATACCAGCCATTTTTGTTTTTTACCGGCTTTATATCTAATTCAACCCAAAATTCTTCTCCTGATTTTTTATAATTTAGAACTTCGCATTTTATAGGCTGCCAATTTTTTAAAGCGTGTTTAATTTCAACTAAAGTTGATTTATCCGTTTTTTCACCTTGTAAAATTCGTGGTGATTTCCCATATACATCTTCTTTAGTATACCCTGTTGTTTCAGTAAAACTATCGTTAACATAAAGTATTTTTGGACCAGGATTTTCAATAGGTTCAGCTTCAGTAATTATTATAGCATGATTTACATTTGTAACTGCTGAAGAAATTAATTTTTGAATTTTCTGATCATTTTTCTTCTCGCTTATATCTGTAATTGTAATAACTAATAATTCTGGTTTGCTATAATCATCATAAGTATAATAAGCATCTACATTTAACCATTGCGGAATAGCATTTTTATATTTAAGTAATTTATACTCTCCTCTGAGACTGATTTTTTCTTTTTTTGCTGATTTTAATTGCTTTAAAAATAAGGCTCTTTTAGTAATTAGATTAATTAGATTTCTAAATAGCTGAAGCGAAAATTCAATCGATGGCACCGAATCAATTATTTCATGATATTGCGGGTTGGTGTGAATTTTTTTGTTTTTAAGCTCTACAACTAAAAATCCAATGCTAGTGTGTTTTGAAAGAAAATTTAACATGAAAAAACAAGATATTAAATTAGGCCATTTTTATTCTATAATTTAGATACAAATATTTTATGAAGAAGCGGTATATTACTTCAACTTATCTGCTTTTGCTCTCGCTTCTTCCATAATTTTATCGGCTTTGGCATTTCCTTCGTTCTGCACTTTTTGTGCTTTCTCCTCGGTTTCTTTACGAAGTTTTTCAGCTAATTTTTTATTCGCTGCTTTCTCAATAAAATTACTTCCTTTATTGGCTAAATCATCTGCTTGCTTGTTTCCTTCTGCGCGAATTTGATCTGCTAATTTAGCAGCTTCTTCTTTTACCTTATCCGCTT
>CAZTCG010000055.1:0-7995 GCA_964612005.1 uncultured Flavobacteriaceae bacterium
CGATTTATCAACTCAACATCTAATGGTATATCTATCATGTACAGCAGATCATTTTTCAATTACTGCTAATTTTATCGGTAGCATATGGTGATTTAATGGAACTGTTTATATAAGTAATGATGAACGAATAAAAAAATATGCTTGATATTAATGATTGCAAAGCGTTACAACAGATATTTAAAAACATAACCAAAGACTTATGAATATAAAGATCATTTCACGAGAGGTTAAAAAAAGTATATGGATTTATAGCACAACAAATTGCTGAGGCGACACCTGAAGCAGGTGCAATACAAAAAGGGACATTTAATAATTTAGCAATTGTACGAGCAATTAACGTTTTACCTGTTCCGGTTTCGCCAACCATTATCACGTTTGATTTTTCAATTTCAATATCGTTTTTATTTTCTTTTTTTGAATTTACAACCCTTTTAAAGTGATTATAAACAGCAACACTGATGATTTTTTTTGCTTCATTTTGCCCAACAATATATTGATCTAGGTATTCTTTTATGGCATGCGGTTTTAAAAGCTTCAACGATTGAGTTGCACTTTCCTTTGCTACGGATTCAGAATCAGCAGATACAATTTTAAATGCTTCAGCTACACAATTATCACAAATATGCCCTTGCTGTCCGGCAATCAACATTTTTGCCTCTCGTTTATCTCTGCCACAAAAGGAGCAACGTATTAAATTATCTTTAGCCATTTATTTTTTAAATTAACGTTCAAATTTAATAAATATGCAACATATATTGTTTTTTAAACTATTCCCTATATTTGTTAATTAAACTGAAAGAATTAAATAAACGATGAAAGCGAACATTATTTCAAAGTTGGAAGAGTTATTGGCAAATACCGATATCAGTGCTGTTGCTAACAAGGTTAAAGATTTACAGCGTGAATATGAACAATCTTTTTCTAAGGAAATGGAAAAAGCAAAGCAGGAATTTGTTGATGATGGCGGGAAAGCCAGAGATTTTATATATACAAAAACAGCAGAAGACACAAAAATCATTCAATTGTTTGATCAATTCAGAAAATTAAAAAAACAAGAAGAAGAAAAACTTGCTGCTGAACAACAAAAAAATCTAGAAATAAAACTTAGAATCATAAAAGATATTAATGACTTGAGTCAGCTGGAAGTTAATGTTGGAAGTGCAATAAAAAAATTACAAGAATTGCAATTGGCATGGAAAGAAACTGGTGCCGTTTCACCACACAAATACAAGGAGTTGCAATCAGAATACAGTAAGGCTGTAGAAAGTTTTAACTATAACATTAATATTTTCCGCCAACTCCAAGATCACGACTTTAAAAAGAATACTGAATTAAAGTTAGAGATTATTCAAAAAATTAATGCTTTAAATGAAAAAGAAAACATTAAGGAAGTAGAGCAATTGATAAAAGTGTATCGTAACGACTGGGAAGAGATTGGACCTGTTTTGCAGGATAACTGGACAGAACTTAAATTAACTTATAAAGATGCCATTGATAAGGTATATGCGAAAATAAAATCGTATTACAATGAAATGGAAGATCGAAAAAAACAAAATCTCGATGCTAAGAAATCAATTGTAGATAAAGAAAAAACTTTTTTAAATGAATTGCCAATTAGTGATGAAAAATGGAAATCAAAAACTGAAGAATTAATTAAACTTCAAGAAGAATATAAAAATATTGGTTATACAGAAAAACCTGCAGGTGATATTGTTTACAGAGAATTCAGAACGATATGTGATGATTTTTTTAACAAGAAGAAAGATTTTTATACCCAATTAAAAGAAAAGCATGCTTTAGCAAAACAGCAAAAAATGACGTTAATTGAAAAAGCTGAAGCTTTACAAAGCGAAACTGCAAACTGGAAAGAAACAACCGATAAAATAATTCGATTGCAGGAAGATTGGAAAAAAATTGCGAATGCAGGAATGGAAGAACCTCGTTTGTTTCAGCGTTTCAGAAAGGCATGTAATACCTTCTTCGATGCCAAAAAATCATTTTATGAAGCAAAAGAAAGTGAGTACACCGGAAATCTTCAGGCAAAAGAAGAATTATTAAAAAAACTAAACGATTTTCAATTAAGTGGTGAAAATGCAAACGACCGAGAAGAACTTAAAAAGTTTTCGGATGCGTGGCATGCAGCCGGTCATGTTCCTGCAAAAGAAAAACAACGTGTTAATGAAGCATTTTATAAAAAATTGGATGAATTTTATGATGTAGTAATCAATAATCAGTCGGAGAAATTTTTAATGAAGTATAAAAATAAATTGGAACGCTTTAAATCCTCTTCCGACAGTGAAACCTTATTTAAAAAAGAACGCGAATTTTTAAAAAAGCAAATCGACGAAATAAATGGCAGCATTAGAACTTATGAAAACAACATGGGATTCTTTAAAAATGCAAAAGGGAAAAATGACTTCATTACTGAATTGTAAAAGAAAATTGATTTCGAAAAAAATAAATTAAAAGACTTCCAAATCCGAATGAATCTATTGAAAGAATGTATCGACTCAACAAAACAACATGCTTAAGCTGCTCGTGCGAACATGCGTTTGCACGATTTTGCTTTTAAAAAGTATTGGCTTTACAAAAGCCCAATCAGATTCTATTGATTTATACAAAAAAAAGCAAATTATTTTAAAAGCAAGCTCCTTCGGAGGTAGCATTTTATTAGGCACAACGCTTTATTTTGCTTGGTATAAAAATTACAGCACAAATACTTTTCATTTTTTTAATGATGCCCCAGAATGGCTGCAAATGGATAAAGCAGGGCATGTATATTCTAATTATCAATTGAGTTTACTTGGATTTAATGCTTGTAAATGGGCAAATTATTCAGACAAACAATCGCTAATCTATTCATCTGTTGCTTCATTTGGGTATTTTACTTCAATAGAAATAATGGACGGATTTTCATCAGGCTGGGGATTTTCCGGAAGCGACATGCTAGCCAATGCTAGTGGTATTTCTTTATTTGCCATTCAGCAACATTTTTTAAAAGATCAATTCATTAAGCTGAAATTTTCTTTTCATAAAACCGATTATCCAAAGTATAGAAAAGAGTTACTAGGTGAAAATAGGGTTGAACAATTACTCAAAGATTATAATGGTCAAACTTATTGGTTGTCGTTCAATCCTTTTTATTTTTCGAGCGAATCAAATAAATTTCCAAAATGGCTTAACCTTTCAATTGGTTATGGCGCTGATGGTATGATAAGCGGAAGAGGTAATTATGTTATAATTCCAAATACCGGAAATACTATTGGAAACGATAGACTAAGAAAATTACTACTGTCGTTTGATTTGGATTTAACTAAAATAAAAACAAAAAAAAAATTAGTGAAAAGTTTATTATTAATATTTAATTCCATTAAAATACCTGCACCAGCTATTGAATTGAAAAAAAATAAAATAAACGTTTATGCTTTATATTATTAAAAAATAGTAGTTCACTTAAGCTAATTAAAGGTCAACCAATTGTAAAAGAATTATTACTTTTGCATTGTGAAACTAAAAACAGCCATTTTACTTTTTTTTGTCTTTTTCGACCAGGTTTTTTACAGCTCAACAAATAATACATCAAACAATAACCTAGGCTGCAAGGAAATTGTTCTCAAAATGGTTTCCGCAATAAGAAATGTTGAGGGATTAAAGTATAATTTAAAAATTACCGAACGTACAGAAGGCAAATTTAACTACTTTTCATCGTCCGTTAAATTAAATCGTAATCCCAGAAAATTGTACTTAAGCACAAATGGCATCGAAGTTTTATGGGTGCAAGGTACAAACAAAGGAGACGCATTAGTAAAACCTAACTCATTTCCATATATCAATTTAAATTTAGACCCGATGGGATCATTAATGAGAGATGGGCAACATCACACCATTAATGAGATGGGTTTTGATTATTTTGGAAATAGCATTGCGCATACTGTTTTAAAAGCGGGTGAACGATTTAATGATTATTTTAAACTTGAAGGAGAGGAGCTTTTGAATGGAAGAGCGTGTTACAAATTCAGTATTACTAACTCCGATTTTAAATTTATTGATTACACAGTAAGTAAATATGAATCGCTTGTTTCTATAGCCCGCAAATTACATGTTGGCGAGTACATGATACTTGAGAACAATAAAAAAGTAGATGGTTATAAAGACATAAAAGCAGGTCAAATAATTAAAGTCCCGACAGCATATGCTAAATTCGTATTAATCTACGTAGATAAACAAACTTTTTTACCAACAGGTTCTAGAATTTATGACAATCAGGGATTATATGAACAATACGATTACTCTAATCTCGTGTTAAATCCTAAATTTGAGGATACAGAATTTACAGAAGATTTTAAAGGTTACGGTTTTTAATTCGTTTAAACAATCTTTTAAAAATGCCCAGATGTTTAAAATATTTCGTTTTTGTTGATTTTTTTATTACATTCGATTATGATAAACTACAGTTCATGAATTGTAGTTTATTATTCTTTTAGTTTTTATGCTTCTTTTAATTTGAAAAAACTGATTTACATATTAACCAATTTTTACGTTGTTTGTATGTTTTCTCAGTCATATGAACTAGATCCCTCCAATAGAAAAGACACAATAAATAAAATTGATGTAGAAGGAAAAAAACAAGGAAAATGGATTGTGCTTGGTAAAACTAAAACTGAGTCTTGCTATGCAACAACTGCTGTTGTAGAAGAAGGTTATTATCTTGAAAATAAAAAAATCGGCATCTGGAAAGATTATTATTGCAATGGAAATTTAAAAACAAAAATTACTTATGTTAATGGGAGGCCGGATGGTCCTGCATCAAAATATTATGAAAACGGAAAATTAAAAGAAGAGGGTATTTGGAAAATAAGTAAATGGGTTGGCGAGTATAAGTTATATTATGCAAACGGAGTTCCTCGACATGAATTTAATTTTAATGCCAATGGAAAAAGAGAAGGACCTCAACGTTATTTTCATGAAAACGGAAAAGTAATGATTGAGGGGAATTGGGCCGGCGGACAAGAAAGTGGAGTTATTAAAGAGTATTATGAAACCGGAGAATTAAAATCTGAAAAAAACTTTAGCGCAGGAGCTGTTGATCTTGCTTCAATCAAAGATTTTGATCCAAAAAAACCACTAAAAGCAGAGGCGCCAAAAGAAAGTAAAAAAGTTATCTTAAAAAAGGAAGAAATTATTGAGAACGTAAAACCTAATGCCCCATTAACTTTAAATGGCTATCATGTTTTATTTAATAAGAATAGACAAATATCCAAAGACGGCGACTTTAAAGATAATACTCTAATTAGTGGTAAAAATTACGTATACGATGAAAACGGAATTTTGATAAGAATTGAAATTTATAAAGGCGGTTATTATGTTGGCAACTCACAAATTGAGGATTAGTTAATTTACTTTGTAAAAAATCTTTAACTTATTTGTCAAAAAACTATTAATCACTACATTTGTCAAAGTGAGTTCAAAGAAAAAAATAGTAATTAGCAGTTTATTCTTGGCGATTGCATTGTTTATTGCAACCCCTAAAGTATACATTCATAAACTTCTTGGTCACGATCACTCAATTGAACACTCACTAAAAAATCAAAAGGCTTCAGTAGAAAACGATAAAAATCAGGATTGTAATTTAGATAAATTTGAAACACCGGTTTATTTTACCATTTTTAAATTCATCATCAAGTGGTCTCCAATAAAGCAACGTGTTGAGAAAATACAATTTAATTATAATTCTTCATTTACCTCACTTAAAGGATTAACGCTTTCTCTTCTTCGCGCACCTCCTGTAGTTTAATAATTGGGATGTTATTCTATTATTAAATTTAAAAACGTGAAGTACATATTTATAGCACTAATAAAGTTTTATCGTTATTCTATATCTCCATTAACACCCGCCTCTTGCCGATTTCATCCAACTTGTTCGCAATACGGATTGGAAGCATTAAGTAAGCACGGAGCAATAAAAGGAATATGGTTAACTGCAAAACGAATATCCAAGTGCCATCCCTGGGGTCCACACGGACATGACCCCGTTCCATAAATAAGTACTTCTGCAAAAGCAGTAGTGAAAAATTTTATTCTCATTTTCTTTCTTGTAATTCTGCAATACGGCATTGCACAAAACTGTGATGTTGTGTTGAGTGGAAAAGTGTGTGATAAAGACAACGAAGAAGGTCTTCCTTTCACTGCAATTTCAATTAAGGAACTTAATCTTACACTTCAATCTGATGAGAAAGGTAATTTTAAGAAAACCGATCTTTGTCCGGGAACCTATACTTTGCGATTTGTTCACTTAGGTTGTAGTGATACAATCATTCAAATAAAACTGGATAAAAACACTCGTATGCACGTTAAACTTCCTCACAGCATGCACGAATTACTGGATGTAGAAATTACTGAACGAGCTGATTTCAAGCCTACCCAAACGCAGGAAGAAATAACAGTTGAAGAAATGGATCGGGCCAAAGGAAAATCCCTGGGTGATGCACTAAAAAGTGCCACCGGAGTTACCACTTTAAATACAGGCTCAAGCATTGTAAAACCAATGTTGCACGGCTTGCAGGGTTACCGTATTTTAATACTTAACAATGGTATTCGTCAGGAAGGGCAACAATGGGGCAACGAACACGCGCCCGAAATTGACCCATTCATTGCTAAAAAAATGCGTGTTGTAAAAGGAGCTTCAACGGTAAGATACGGAAGCGATGCTTTGGCAGGTGCAATATTAATTGAGCCCGATGATTTGCCAGATACCACAGGTGTTACTGGTGAATTAAATCTTGTAGGCTTAACAAATGGTCGTGCCGGAGTTGTATCTGGAAATGTGCAAGGAGCTTTTCAAAAACTGAAAGGATTTTCGTGGCGCGTTCAAGGGACACTAAAACAGTCAGGAAATATAAGCGCACCAACTTACATTCAAAAAAATACCGGAGTTAAGGAGCATAATTTTTCTTACACGCTTGGCTATCATCACAAAAAATTCGGAACAGAATTGTTTTATTCTCAGTTCAATTCAACCATTGGTGTATTTAGTAGTGCACATATCGGAAACTTAACCGATCTGCAAAATGCTTTTGCAAGCTCAAAACCACAGGATAGTCTTGCTACATTCTCTTATGTAATTGGCAGGCCTCGACAAGAAATTGTTCATGAACTCATCAAAAGCAAATCACACTTCCATACCGGAAAACGCTCGCGACTGCAAGTGATTGCAGCATGGCAACACAACATCAGAAAAGAATACGACAAACACATTCCTAAAAACTCAAAACTATATGATACTACTAAAGCCGATTTGGATTATCGAATAACTTCTAAAACACTAGATGTTGTTTGGGAACACGATAATATTAATGCATTCAGAGGAACGTATGGCGTATCATTTATTAATCAAGAAAATGTTTATCTGGGAAGATTTTTAATCCCAAACTTCATCAATAATTCATGGGGAGCATTTGCCATTGAGCGATACATAAAACATCACCATGAATTTGAATTGGGCTTACGCTACGATAAAAAATACTTGCAAAGTTTTTACTACAAAAAACAAGTGTTGCAAGAACCAGTAATTGATTTGGAAAATTGGAGTATTAATGGTGGATGGATTTTTAAACCTGATTCAAAACTACATGTTTACACAAACGTTGGAAGTGCTTGGAGAGCCCCTGCAGTAAATGAGTTGTACTCAGACGGGTTGCATCATGGTACTGCCTCAATCGAAAAAGGAAACGCGGCATTAAAACAAGAACGTTGTTTTAATTTCATTAGCACTATAGTTTACAGAAGAAAATTTATAGAAGCTGATATTAGCGCATACGCCAATTACTTCAAAGATTTTATTTACTTAATGCCTGGAAAACAGCCTGAGCTTACCATTAAAGGCGCATTTCCTGTGTTTTATTATCAACAAAGCGATGCATTAATTTCAGGGATTGATTACAAAATAAAATTTCTAATTGCTAAACACATTGAATGGGAAACCAAAGGAATGTTTTT
>CAZTCG010000055.1:8013-8534 GCA_964612005.1 uncultured Flavobacteriaceae bacterium
CGTTAACGTATATTTTTAATTCGGGCAAGAAACAAAAACAGACCCGTATAGGCATTAACGCAGAATACATCACCAAACAATGGCGAGTTCCTTCTAATAGCGATTATGCTCCTCCTCCAAATGGTTACTTATTAATGGGCGCAGATGTATCTTCTACATTATTAGTAAAACAGCAAGAGATAAGAATAGGTATTAATTGCTCGAATGGCTTAAATACAATTTATAGAGATTACCTAGATCGTTTCAGGTATTATACCGATGCACAAGGAATCAATATTCAATTCAGGATGCAAATACCATTAACATTAATGCGAGTAAAAAACAATTATGGATGAATTTGAAAATTAAAAAAATTTAGATTTCAATAAAATAGGAATATTTATTATCTACTTTTTCTGTCTTGATACAGAAAAAGTAACAAAAAGAAATCAAGAAATTGCCAAGGCAATCGCAAAAAATTGCGACCGCCAAATAAAAGCTAAAATGTCTCCAAGGCTTCAACATTTCTTAACGCTTTTATT
>CAZTCG010000055.1:8544-8787 GCA_964612005.1 uncultured Flavobacteriaceae bacterium
GCAAAAAATTGCGACCGCCAATTTCAACTTTTGAAAACTTAATTATTACTTAAATAAAAAGCGATTATTTATAAACTAAAAACAACATGAAAACAACCTTAAGATTGGCAATCTATGTGGTTGCAGCAGCAATTGCGGTTACAGCTTGTAAAAAAGACAAACAAGAAGAACCTAAACCGAACAATCCTGCTCCTCCACAAAATACATCAGAAGTTATAACCACCATGAAAATCTATTTAAGAG
>CAZTCG010000056.1:0-4963 GCA_964612005.1 uncultured Flavobacteriaceae bacterium
AAGAAATTTGTTTTTCCTTGTAAAGAAATCATCTCCATAAAAGGGAAAGGATTTGCTGCATTATAAAATTTTGGACAACCTAACGATTGTAACAATCTATCAGCAACAAATTCAATGTATTGGCACATCAAATCTGCATTCATTCCTATTAATCGAACAGGTAAAGCGTCTGAAACAAATTCTTTTTCAATAGTAACAGCATGTGTAACGATTTCGGTGATACGCTCAGGAGATAATTTATTTTTTAACTGATTGTAAATTAAACAAGCGAAATCACAATGCAAACCTTCATCACGAGAAATTAATTCGTTTGAGAAAGTTAACCCCGGCATTAATCCACGTTTTTTCAACCAGAAAATAGAGCAGAAAGAACCTGAAAAGAAAATACCTTCAACAGCAGCAAATGCAATTAATCGCTCAGCAAAAGACTTTGAATTAATCCACTTTAATGCCCATTCCGCTTTTTTACCAACACATGGAACTGTATCAATTGCGTGGAATAATTTATCTTTTTCCTGAGGATCTTTAATATAAGTATCAATCAATAAGGAATAAGTTTCAGAATGTATGTTTTCAATCATTACCTGGAAACCATAGAAACAACGCGCTTCAGGATACTGAACTTCATTCAGAAAATTAATTGCTAAATTTTCGTTTACAATTCCATCACTTGCTGCAAAAAATGCAAGCACATGTTTAATAAAATGACGCTCTTCGTCATTCAATTTTGTATTCCAATCTTGCAAATCCTGAGCAAGATCAATTTCTTCGGCAGTCCAAAAACTAGCTTCCGCTTTTTTGTACATTTCCCAAATCGCATTGTGTTTTATCGGAAATAAAACGAAGCGATCTTTGTTTTCAATAAGTATTGGTTCGGTCATAAATATATAATAGTTCTAAAAATCAATTTTACATGCTGAAATCAATGATAAAATACATATTGAGTTATTTTGGTTAAGTTTATTTTGAATACAAACTAAATTTGATTAACTCAGGAACTTATTTTAATGATGAAATTCAACAATTTTCAAAAAACGCGTTAAAAAAAGCACATTAACCTACATTATTTTCTCTTATTCTAACATCACAAAGGTTTCAATAAAATTAAGGTGAAACAAAAAATGAAATTAACATTTAAGGTTTTGTTTTTAACATTAACACTGTGAGTAAAAAGGGAGTTTAATAAACCAACTTATTGTAATTCAATTACTAAAACAAAATCTAAAAAGTTTGGAAAAAATTTGAAGTTTTTGATTTCATTTATTCATAAAAAAGTTTAAGTGAATATTGAAATTAGAAAATTGAACTGATAAAAAAGAATTACTTTTGATGCTGAAAACACAGAAATAATGGACTTTTCAGGCATCATCATCAATTGGTATAAAAAAAACAAACGCGATTTACCCTGGAGAAATACCAACAATCCATATCACATTTGGTTGTCTGAAATTATATTGCAACAAACTAGAGTTGAACAAGGCATGAGTTATTATTTTGCATTTACCGAAAAATATCCTGAATTGAAAGATTTAGCAAATGCCTCAAGTGATGAAGTGATGAAAACCTGGCAGGGTTTGGGCTATTATTCTCGAGCAAGAAATTTACATGCAACAGCAAAATTTATTTGCGAAAAACTGAACGAAAAATTTCCTTCAAATTATAATGATTTAATTGCGCTAAAAGGCGTTGGCCCATATACTGCCGCGGCAATTGCTTCTTTTGCATTTAACGAATGTGTTGCTGTGGTTGATGGAAATGTTTATCGTTTACTTTCCCGTTATTTTGGAATACAAACTCCAATTGACTCTTCAAAAGGAAAAAACGAATTTTTAACTTTATGTAATTCTTTAATTACTAAAAAAAATCCGGGGATTTTCAATCAGGCAATCATGGAGTTTGGAGCATTACAATGCAAACCAAAAAATCCTGATTGTATAAATTGTCCGTTGCAAACATCATGTTTTGCGTTTGAAAAAAACAGCATTGAATTACTTCCTGTAAAATCAAAAAAAATAAAAATCAGAGTTCGTTATTTTACTTACTTTATTATCGCAGATAAAAACAGTTCAACCTTAATAAAAAAACGTTCTGAAAATGATATCTGGAAAGAATTGTACGAATTCCCACTACTCGAAAAAGAAAGTAAAAACTCATACGATGAAATAAATCATTTTTTAAAAAAAGAATTACAATTAAAGCAATTTACCATTTCTCATCACTCCTCACCAATTAAACATGTTCTTTCGCATCAACATTTATTTGCAGAATTTATACATGTCAAAATTAAATCTGAACTACACAATAACATCAAGTACAACAGAGTTAAATACGATGAACTTAATAATTATGCCCTGCCCAGATTAATTGAGAAGTACATTAATTCAATTAATTAATCATGTATTGTTCTAATGATGGAAACAAAATCTCATTATTTTACAATAGATAATTTTTTATATTTACATTTTAATTTAAAAATGGAAAAATCAAATCAAAACTCAAGCATTGCCAGAAAAAACTATTTGTTTTTACTAATTGGTTTAGCGTTAATTGCATTAGGCTACTTACTTATGATTGGCGGAGGTAGTGATGATCCAAACAAATTTAATCCGGAAATATTCAGCACACAACGTATAACTATTGCACCTGTTACCTGTCTTGCAGGATTTGTGCTTATTATTTTTGCAATCATGTACAAACCAAAACAGGAAAGTGATCAGGAATGACTTATTTCGAAGCCATTGTTCTTGCAATTATTGAGGGGATAACTGAGTTTCTACCTGTCTCATCAACCGGACACATGATAATTGGTTCGTCGGTTATGGGTATAGCATCTAATGATTTTGTGAAATTATTTACCATTTGCATACAGCTTGGGGCAATTTTATCAGTTTTAGTTCTTTACTTCAGAAATTTTTTACAATCAAAAGATTTTTATTACAAATTAGCTGTCGCTTTCATTCCATCTGCCATTCTTGGGAAATTATTAAGCGATTACATTGACATGTTGCTTGAAACACCTGTTGGTGTTGCAATTTCACTATTCATTGGCGGAATAATTCTTTTATTTGTAGATAAATGGTTTTCTAAAAACACAATTCAAAACACGAATGAAATTAATAAACCAACTGCATTAAAAATTGGTTTTTTTCAATGTATTGCAATGATTCCAGGCGTTTCAAGAAGTGGCGCAACAATAGTGGGCGGAATGAGCATGGGATTGAGCAGAAAAGTAGCGGCAGAATTCTCTTTTTTTTTGGCAGTTCCAACAATGTTTGCGGCAACTGCCTACAAATTATACAAATTCATAAAACAAAGCGGAGCTCCCAGCAATGATCAAATTCTTATTTTAGGAATAGGAAATCTTGTTGCTTTTATAGTAGCATTACTTGCTATTAAAACCTTTATTGGTTTTTTAAATAACAATGGCTTTAAATTATTTGGCTGGTACCGAATAATTATTGGTGCCATTATTTTAATTCTTTATTTCTCAGGACATAATTTAACAGTTAATTAACTTATTCATTTTAGTAGTTAATACACAACTTTAATGCTTAGGGTTTTCAAAAATAATTTTTAAAAATTTACCAATTGAACTCGGCTCACTACAAATAAAAATTTGTACTTTTAAAATTGTGAGAATTATTTCAATTTTACTTTTATGTACTTTATTAGTTCTTGTTTCATGCAAGGACAAAGATCGTTTTGCTGCAAAAATTAAAACCCTAGACAGCTTGCATACAGAACTTGATAAAAAAACTGCAGTATTTCTTTCTATAGATTCACAAAAGATAAATTCCTATTTAAAAAAGCAACAACATAACATGAAATTGCTTTCAGATAGTTTAAAGGATACCTTATCCGTAAATTATTTTGTAACTCTTACACAATACAAAAAATGCGAAGCCCCACTCCAATTTTTAAACGAAAATTATAAGTCAATTTTAAACGAATCATTATTAAGCAAGGAACAATTAAAAAAACTATCCACCGATTTAAAAAATGATGCTATGGATGATGAATTTGTTTACGAATACTTCATTATCGAAAAAATGGAAGCTGAAAAAATGAGTGAATCATTAAGTGCAAATTATATCCTTGCAAAACAAACAACAGATACATTTCAAAAATACAATGAAAAAATTGAGCAACTTATAAATGCCATCCAAAATAAAAATCCATATTAAATTACTTTTCTTGCTTTTCATTTTTTTAAAAGCAACTTACTTACTTGCTCAAAGTTCAAATGAACAACTTGCTTTGCAATTTTTTAATGATAAAGAATATGATAAAGCTGTTGTTTACTACGAGAAGTTGTATGATAAAAATCCAATTGCTTATTACGATAATTATCTAATTTGTTTATTGAAAACAAACGATAAAAAACGTGCTGAAAAAACAATTAAGAAACAAATTAAACTTGCACCATTTTCTTTGAATTATTATGTTGACTTAGGTGAATTCTATCGAATTGAAAATGACCCTAAAAAAGCAGAGGAAAACTATCAAAAAGCAATTAAAGAATTAAATGGTGAATACGAACAAACAGCAGCACTTGCAGAAGCATTTAAAAAAGCAAAGCTTTTTGAATATGCCATTGAAACTTTTAATAAAGCCGCTAAATTAAATCACGGCTCCTACCCTTTTTATTATGAAAAAGCAGATGTTTACAAAGAAAAAGGTGATGTAAAGGAAATGATCAATCAATACCTTGATGCACTTGATTTCAGGGAATCGGAGTTTGTTAATGTACAGAATAATTTGCAAAATAATTTAGGTTATGATGATGAAAAAGGAGGATTCAATAATCCTATTTTAAAACAGGAACTTCAAAAACGCATACAGTCAAACCCTTCAAAACTTATTTTTTCCGAATTCCTAATTTTCATTCAAATGCAACAAAAAGATTTTGAAGGCGCATTTGTTAGAACAAGCATTTTGAGAACGTGCCCTTGCAGTATAAATC
>CAZTCG010000056.1:4973-7761 GCA_964612005.1 uncultured Flavobacteriaceae bacterium
ATGGTTACCGATTAATGGATTTAGCAAAGATTTGCGTAACCAATGAAAATTATGATGTAGCAGAAAAATGCTACAATTATGTTTTAGAAAAAGGTAAGGAAAATTACAATTACACACAAGCTACTATTGATTGTTCTTTAGCACAATTTGAACGCCTTACCAAATTAAACCGACAATTTTCACTAGAACAACTAACTGCATTATCAACTAAATTCAAAGTTATACTGGATGAATTCGGAATACAACAACTGTCGTTGCCAATAGCTCGTAAATGGGCGCATATAAAAGCATATTACATGAATAGCCCGAACGAAGCAATCGAAATTTTAAATACAGCAGTTGCTGCACCCGGTATTGATAAGTTTATGCAGGCCGAAACTAAACTTGAATTAGGAGATGTAACTTTAATCTCGGGTAATGTTTGGGACGCTTCATTACTTTATTCGCAAGTTGAAAAAGCATTTAAATACGATTTAGTTGGACAGGAAGCCAAATTCAGAAACGCAAAACTATCTTATTACAATGGAGATTTTAAATGGGCAAAGGCGCAGTTGGATGTATTAAAAGGTGCAACTTCAAAATTAATTGCCAATGATGCTATGGATTTATCTTTAATTATTGGAGATGCAATTAACATTGATACCAATGTGGTTCCGCTTCAATACTTTGCTTCCGCAGAATTGTTGTTGCTTCAAAACAAAACTGATGAGGCATTAAAGAGAATGGATTCAATTAATATTTTATTTGATAACCATAGCTTGGCTGATGATATTTATTTTAAGAAAGGAATTATTTACACTAAAAAAGGAATGTATCAAGAGTCATTAGAAGCATACAAGCGAGTGGTAGAAAATTACGGTGATGAAATTTTTGGCGATGACGCATTTTTTAAAATGGCGGAATTATATCACTACCAGCTCAACGATTTAGAAAAAGCAAAAGCTACTTATCAGGAAATGCTAACTAAATATCCTGGTAGTATTTATACTGTAGAGGCACGTAAGCGTTTCAGGAAATTACGAGGCGATGCGATTAATTAAATTAAAAACAATCTTAAATTTTCAATCATGAATAAAAAAACACCTTTACATTTAATCCTAATTTTATTTTTAAGCGCGTCTCTGTTTGCTCAAAACCCTGCAATTACATTTACTCCAACTGTTCAGTCAGCTATTGTTTATCTGGATGGCGCAGAGTTGTTTCACAGTAAATCTGTTTCTCTTTTACCAGGAAGAACTGAACTTGTATTCAGTAATGTTTCGCCAAAATTAATTTCAAAAAGCATTCAGGTAACTGCAAGTGGCGATGTCAGCATCTTGTCTGTAACTGATAAATTAAATTATCTTGAAAATTCGGAACAAACTCCGGAAATCAATAAAATGCGCGATTCAATAAAGTTATTGAATGAATCTGTTCAGCAAATTCAAACTGAATTGGAGGCAGCTAATGCTGAAAAAGAGTTGTTACTGAAAAATCAATCCATCGGCAGTCAGGAAAAAGGAGTTACTGTTGCAGAATTAAAATTGGCAGCCGATTTTTATCGCTCACGCATGAAGGAAATTAATCTTGATGTGTTTAAACTCAATAAAAAAATAAATAATTTTTATGAAAGCATCAATCGCTTAAACAGACAGGTAAACGAGCAGATGGGTTCTCCAAAAGGGCCAATGGGCGAAATCAGGGTATTGCTTTCTAGTGCATTAAAACAAAATACAACCATTGATTTAAAATATATTGTTTCTGATGCAGGCTGGGCACCAAGTTATGATATCATTACAGAAGATGTAAACAAACCCATCACATTAAAGTACAGAGCAAAAGTGTATAACAATACCGATGTGGAATGGAAGAACATTAAAATAAAATTATCTACCGGTGATCCGATGAAAAATGCCTCTAAACCTGAACTGGAAGATTGGTATTTGAATATTTCTAACATGAGCAATGTTAATGGAGATGCAAGTAATTTTAGAGGCGCACGTTCTGCACCATCAAGTTTAACTCAACAAAATTTATTGAATCAAAAGGGAATAAAAGCTGAATATAATTATATGGAAAGTATGCCAATGGCAGCAATTGGAAATCTCAGATCTCAGTGCAGAGTTTGATATTGCAACTGATTACTCCGTTCCTTCTGATGCAAAGCCATACATCATTGAAGTTACAAGTTATAATCTTCCGGCAAGCTTTAAGCATTTCAGCATTCCGAAAGTGGATAAAAGTGCATTCATGCTTGCACAGATAAGTGGCTGGGAAGAATTGGAATTGGTTTCAGGTAATGCAAATGTTTATTTAGGCGGTACATACATTGGACAATCATTTATCAATACTAAAAGCACAAGTGATACGCTTGATTTATCTATCGGAAGAGATAACAAAATTGTTGTTTCACGTGCGCAGTTAAAAGATTACAACAAGGAAAAAATCATTGGCAACAATAAAAGAACAACATTCGGTTATGAAATCAGTGTAAAGAATAATCGCAAAGCTGCTGTAACAGTTGATTTAGAAGATCAGATACCAGTTTCACAAAGCAGTGAAATAATCGTTGAAAACGGTGAGCTTTCAAAAGGTGAACTTGATCCATTAACAGGAAAAGTGAAATGGAAAATTATACTTGAACCCGGTGAATTAAAAAAAATCAACTTAAGTTTTTCGGTTAAATACCCACGCAACTTGAATATTAAAATTAAAAAATACAAAACCATTTCTGCACCCTCATTTTAAAATTATGTACATCTATAACGTAACCGTAAGCATTGATAAAGAAATAGCCGAAGAATGGCTG
>CAZTCG010000056.1:7786-8737 GCA_964612005.1 uncultured Flavobacteriaceae bacterium
CATTCCGGATGTCCTTGCCACAGGATGTTTCACAAGTAACCAAGTTGTTAAAGTATTAAGTGATGATGAAGGCGCAACCTTTTCGATTCAGTATTTTTTTAAAGAGATGAGTGATTACGATAGGTATCGCGAACAATTTGCACCACCATTACAAAAAGAACATACTAAAAAATACCACGGTAAGTTTGCAGCATTCAGAACCTTATTGCAAATTGTGTAAGCATGCAACCCGTTAAAGCTAAAAAACATTTAGGTCAGCATTTTTTGCATGATAAAAGAATTGCCGAGCGCATTGTGAATGCCTTACCCGAAAGTGCTTTGGAGCATGATTTATTGGAAATAGGCCCTGGAACAGGCGTGTTGACTGATTTTATTTTACAAAAAAAACCAAATGGATTTGTTGCCCTTGATGTAGATGAAGAATCTGTTGCTTATCTAAAACAGCATTATCCGAAACATGCAGAACAATTTTTGTTTGCTGATTTTTTAAATTATGATTTAAATAAAATTGTTTCAGGAAATTTTAATGTGATCGGAAACTTTCCTTACAACATTTCTACACAAATCATGTTTCGTGTTTTGGAATATAGAAACCAGGTAGACTATGTTGTGGGCATGTTTCAGCGTGAAGTGGCAAAACGTATTGTAGAGAAACCAGGAAGCAAGGAATACGGAATTTTAAGCGTGTTGTTGCAGGCATATTATGATATTGAATATTTGTTTACCGTAAACGAAGGTGTATTTAGTCCGCCACCAAAGGTAAAATCGGGTGTCATCCGTTTAAAACGAAATCAAACAAAGCAATTAACTTGCAATGAAGAGTTGTTTTTTAAAGTTGTAAAAACTGCATTTAATCAGCGCAGAAAAACATTGCGCAACGCTTTGAGAAGCATGCTTAATGAAGAGCAACTATCGCTTGAAATTTTAAACAAGCGTGCAGAACAATTAAGT
>CAZTCG010000057.1:0-1137 GCA_964612005.1 uncultured Flavobacteriaceae bacterium
ATTACCGAATTACCCGTATCTCTTAAATCTTTTAATGCTTTAATCAAACGCATGTTGTCGCGCTGGTGCAGACCAATACTTGGTTCATCAAGAATGTATAACACACCAACCAACTGTGAACCAATTTGTGTTGCTAATCGGATACGTTGCGCCTCGCCACCTGAAAGTGATTTTGAACTTAAATTGAGTGAAACATAATCCAGACCTACATCCAATAAAAAACCAATGCGTGAGCGGATTTCTTTTAAAATTTCTTTCGCAATTGTATTCTGACTTTTACTTAAACGTTTCTCAATATCTTTAAACCATTCATGCAATGCAGATATATCGAATTGAGACAATTCAGCAATGTTTTTAGTATCGATTTTAAAATAAAGTGCTTCTTTTTTTAAACGAGTTCCATTGCACGATTCACAATTAATTTTATTGGTAAAACCTTGTGCCCATCGTTGCATGGCTGGTGATGGATGTTCTTCTGCCTGCTTGGTGATAAAATTGGCAATTCCTTCGAACCTAAACTGATATCCATCCTGATTGCTGTCGGTTTTAATCTTAAAAGATTCGTCGCTTCCATATAAAATCATGTTCACGGCTTGCTCATCCAATTCTTCGAAAGGCGTATCCAACGTGAAACCTAATTGCTGTCCAATAACTTCAATCTGTTTATAGATCCATGAATTTTTGTATTCACCCATTGGCGCAATTGCCCCTTTTTTAATACTCAGTTTTGGATTAGGAACAATTTTAGTCAGTGCAATTTCAGAAACCACTCCCAAACCATTACACTTGGAACAAGCGCCATAAGGCGAGTTGAACGAAAATAAATTTGGTGCCGGTTCATCATAAGAAATTCCTGAAACTGGACACATCAAATTTCTGCTGAAAAAACGAGGTGTGTTTTTTGATTTTTTATTTTCATCGTGTTCCAGAATCATGATGGTTCCTTTGCCTTGTTTCATGGCAGTTTGAACCGATTTTGATAATCGTTGTTTGCTGCTTTCGTTTATTTCAATACGATCAATTACCACTTCAATATCGTGTACTTTGTAACGATCGGTTTGCATTTTCGGAACAATATCTTTGATTTCGCCATCAATGCGCACTTTTGAAAATCCTTGTTTTCTGATTTGCTCAAAC
>CAZTCG010000057.1:1147-8692 GCA_964612005.1 uncultured Flavobacteriaceae bacterium
CAATTCTCGGTAATGCCCTTTTCTTCCTTTAACTACGGGACTCAACACATTTATTTTTTTACCTTCAAATTGAGTTTGTATCAAATCTAAGATCTGATCATCAGAATACTTTACCATTTTTTCGCCACTCACATAGGAATAAGCATCACCTGCGCGTGCATAAAGCAAACGTAAAAAATCGTATATCTCGGTGATGGTGCCAACTGTAGAACGAGGATTCTTATTGACTGTTTTTTGTTCAATGGAAATTACCGGAGATAAACCTGAAATCTTATCTACATCAGGGCGTTCCATGCTTCCTAAAAACTGACGAGCATATGAAGAAAAACTTTCGATGTACCTGCGCTGACCTTCTGCATAAATGGTATCAAATGCCAAAGATGATTTTCCGCTACCGCTCAAGCCAGTTATAACAACCAATTTATTGCGAGGAATGGTAAGGTCAATGTTTTTTAGATTATGAGCCCTTGCGCCAGTTATCTCAATGTTTTCTTCTTCCATAAGTTTAAAATTTACAAAAATGAAGTAAGATAATTTTTAATAGACATTAATAGCTACTTCTTTTTTTAATACTTCTAAAGATAGAGTATGCAATTAGAAAAAAAGAAATTAGTAAAGAAGATTTTGAAATCAAGTCGCCAAACTGAACAAAAAAAGTTTGAAATGTATTGGGTTTAATCTTACCATAAATTGCTGCTTCTTTCCAGTAATTCGTTTCTTGTTCTGTTTCGCCTAATGAATTAATAAAACATGAAATTCCAGTATTTGCACTGCGTACAATTGGCTTTCGTGTTTCAATAGCGCGCAATTTAGCATAAGCTAAATGTTGTTTATATCCGGGTGTATCTCCCCACCAACCATCGTTAGTAATAATTGCAATAAAGTTTGCACCATTTTTAATGTAGTCTGTTATATATTCTGAAAATATACTTTCATAACATATTACCGGAGCAACTTTAATTGCATAGCTTTTATCGAAAAAAATAGTTCTTTCATTTTGTTTACCTAAACTACCAAATGTTCCACCCAACTGAAGTGCTAAACTTTCCAGTGGCTTCAAAAGCCAGGAAAAAGGCATGGTTTCAACACCCGGCACTAGTTTCGATTTGTGGTATACCTGTATTTTACCTGATGCATCAATTTGTAAGGCCGCATTAAAAAAATCATAATATCCTGGACCATCCGAAAACTTTCTTGCAGTTGAAGAGACTTCTGTTTCATAAGCTTTTATTGCTGTAGCACCACAAACAATTTTAGTTTTAGGATGGAGTAAATTACTTCTCAGTTGCGCTACCTCAAAACTAGAATCCAATTGATGTTCCCATAACTCGCGTGCTAAAAAAGTTTCGGGTAAAACAATATAATCTGTTGACTTAATTATTTCGGTATCTATTTTAGCTAAGGCTGTTTTAAATTTATCTAGTTGATGTTCCATGCCATATACAAATTTTTCGTTGTATGGATCTATATTGGGTTGTACAACAATACATGATTGTTCTTTTAATAAAAATTTAGATAATCGTTCTTCGGTAGTAAATTTTAAATAATATGAAATCAATAAAGGCATTAGCAGAACAAAGGCATAAGAAAAAATTAATTTCTTATTCCAAATTTGTTTACTGATTTTAGATTTTAAAATTAAAAAGGCAAAAACATTAACTGATAAAATCCAGGCAGACCCTCCTGAATTACCAGTAAATTCATACCATTGCGCCCAGGAAGATTGAAACGCCAATACGTTTCCTAAATTCAGCCATGTCCAGCTTAAATCTGTTTGTTGATATAAATATTCAAAACTTAACCAAACAGGAATGATAAAAAAGTATGATGCATTTTTAGTTTGTCTTCGAAGTTTATCAGCAATTAAAAGAACAATCGACATTATTACGGAGTTGATTAAAAATGCAATGAAAGCAGCAGGACTTGCATTATAAACCCACCAGGTACTGATTAAATTCCAAATTAAAAAACCAAAAAATAAGATCGAAAATTTTTTAAAACGTTTTATTTTTTTCTCTTCGTTAACTATTTCGAAATTACTTAGTACAAATAATAAAGGAATAAACGAAAAGAAAATTAAAAATGTAAATCCGGGAAACCAAGATATGCCCAGCAATAATCCGAACAAGGAAGCTAATGACAATGAATAAAAAGGTTTCACTCGTAACTATTAAAAATTTGATTGAGAAAAATTCATTACAAAAGTAATTTTATTTTTAGTTGAAATTTGTTCTTCAATAATCTACTTTACAAATAATATTAATTTTTTTATTCAACTGAGAAAAGAAGAAAAATGGTGTTAGTATTATTTAACGCAAAAGATACTTTTTATTATTCTTCTACTTTTTATCTAAGCCTTGATTTTTGAGCTGCGCAACATGGAAAAACATTTAACGAAAATAATAACTACTTAATTAGTTGTAAAAAGAAACTAATTAAAGCTATTGTACAATTAAAAAGTCAACCTGTATTGAGGCACAAAGAAAAATTTTAATTGATAATCTGTGCGAATAGTTTTTGTACTAATGTCGTAACTCTGCTGAAACACATTATTATGTCGGGTTAAATTCTGAATATCCACACTTAGTTCATGTGTTACATGTTTTGAATTTAAACGGTAAGAAGGTTTAATGTCTATTCTAAAATAAGGCTCGTATTGAGGAGAGTAGGCTCTTTCGTTAAAATAGAGTTGACGATTATATAATATAGATTTATCCAAATCTATTGGCACATAACGTTTGCCCCCGGCATAAACAACTTTAAAATCAATTGCAATGGTGTGTTTCGTTTTTATTTTAAACTCTTTTCCAGCCAATGCATTAATTACATAGTTTCCGTTAAACGCAGTATTTCTGATTACATTATCACTTCCCTTGTATTTGCTTTCAAATACTGATGCTGTAAGCAAATAATAAAATCCTTTGCTGTAAAATTTCTCCAATGTAAATTCAAGTCCATAATTCTCTCCGGTACCTCTGCTTGTTAAACTATCAATGTTCGGGCTCTCGAAATCAGCACCTAAATTAATTGCAGAAAAATAATCTTTACGAATTCGAATTGGAATGTTATACAAATATTGATAATAACTTTCAATTTTAATCCGTGCATTTTTAAATAAGGTTCTATCGTAAGCCAACACTGCATGCACTGCCCTACTGAAATCCAAGTTCCTGTTTGTTTCTATATTACCTGTTGGTGTTGAAGATGTTGAAAAATAAACATACAATGGCTGCAACTGACTGTGCATGCCTGTTCCGAAACTTAATGCGTCTTTATTACTGATTTCATATTTTAAACCAATACGTGGCTCAAGCGCAAAAGAATTGTTTAAATAAAATTGTTGTGCACTCAATCCCGTGTTTAAAGTTAATTTCTGATTGATTTTGTATTGCCACTGAGTAAACAATCTACACAATAGTGAATTCCCTTTAAAGTCACGCAAAGGCAATAATCCTAATCCGGTGAACGCATTGGTACTATCTACAAACAAGGTTGAAAATAAATCAGCGTACACACCTGCATTAATGAAATTACGCGAATTAATTTTTTTATTGAACGTACTGTTAAATGAATATCGAAGCGTATACGATTTATTTCTGTATTCGGGAGAAATGATGTTTGGAACCACATTCGTATCTATACGATCAGCAATGATTAAATTGTATTGACCACTTACACCAATGTTGGTTTTGATATAGGAAGATGAATTGAGTAAATATACATGTGATAATCCTGTTGCACCAACATTAGATTGATATGAAATATTTCTTCCACTATATCCATACAAATTATTTTCCTTAGATTGATCTTTGGCTTTTAAATCAATGAAACTAATTCCGCCAATTCCCCATAAAGTAAACTTGCCAAGTTTTTTTGTGGGGAATTCAAGTTTATAAGTAATGTCCTGATATTGTGGAATTGCTGCGCCTGTTCCGAAATCAATGTTTAAATATTTAAAAACGGAAAGCGTGGAATACCTGTAATTTATAAGAAATGAAGCGTTTTTATTTTTTTTGGAGAATGGACCTTCTGCGCCAACTTCAAATCCATTGAAACCCATTTGTGCGAGGTACTCGTATTTTTCATTGTTTCCTGTTCGCATTTTTAAATCGAATACACCGGCTGTTGCGTTGCCGTAATCTGCGGGAAATGCGCCGGTCATAAAATCGGAGTTATCGAGTGTATTGTTGTTTAAAATACTTATTGGTCCGCCGGTAGAGCCAAGTGAACCAAAGTGATTGGGATTTGGAATATCCAATCCATTTACGCGCCATAACACACCTAGTGGTGAATTCCCACGAATGATGATATCATTTCTGCTATCGTTTGCACCGCTAACACCGGCAAAGTTGGCTGCCATACGTGCAGGGTCATTTCTGCTTCCTGCATAACGCGATGCTTCTTCGGTTGAAAACAAACGCGAGCTAACGGTTGCCATTTTGTTGTTTGATTTTGTTTTGTCTTGTTCGGCAACAATAGTTACCTCATCAGCCTGTACTGCGTTTTCTTCTAATTCCACCTGCAATACAATTTCTTTACCTGATGTAAGGATAATGGATTGTACTTTTTCTTTATAACTGAGTAACGAAAATTTTATTTGCCATCTTCCCAAAGGCACTGCTTCTAATCTGAATTTTCCGTTTTCATCGCTACTGCATGCTTTTACAGGATCGCTGTTCAGTAATTGTATCATGGCTCCCGGCAAGGGACTTTGTGTTTGCTTATCTACAATTGTCCCACGAATAGTTTGAGACAAATCTTGCGAATTCATGCAATTAAAAATTGCAATGCATAAAAAAAGCAAATGAAATTTTTTCATTGGTATTAGTTTAATTGCAAAAGCTCTTTTGCATTATTGATGGCAGCTTCACCTGGGTTTCCGGAACTCAGCATTTTTGCAATTTCTAAAATTCGTTCTTCGTTTTTAAGCTGCTTAATTTTGGAAATCGTTTTTGTAGGATGATCTTCTTTATATACAAACAAATGTGAAGTTCCTTTTGAAGCAATTTGAGGCAGATGTGTAATGGAAATCACTTGTCTGTTTTTCCCCATTGCCTGAAGTATTGATCCGATTTTATCTGCAACATCACCTGAAACACCGGTATCTATTTCGTCAAATATAATTACAGGTAAAGCTGTTTTTTGTGCAGCCAATGATTTTATACAAAGCATCAACCGAGAAAGTTCCCCACCGGATGCAACCTTTTCAATGTCTTTGAACTCACTTCCTTTGTTGGCAGAAAACAAAAAGTTGATTTCATCTTTCCCTAAAATTCCTAACTCTGTTTTTTCTTTCAGCTCTATTTTAAATTTTGCATTAGGCATAGAAAGCTGTTCCAGCATTGCTGAAACATTGTGCTCAATTTCAGGAATAATTTTTTTGCGTTGATCAGAGAGTGTTTTTGCCTGAGCTACTAATTTTTTATGCAAGGCATTCATTTCTTTTTCCAAACGCTCCACATCATCATCAAATGATTGAATAACAGAAATTTTTTCTTCCATCTCTCTCCAAAGAGCAATCAACTCTTTTTCGTTAGTAACACTGTGTTTTTTCAGTAAACGATTGTAGTTATCCAAACGTTCATTCAAAATTTGTAATCGTTCAGGATCGGCCGTAATATCATCACACAATGATGCACTTTCTGAAGCAATATCTTTTAACTCAATGTAAACACCATTTAAACGTTTGTTGAGCTCATTGTAATTTTCGCCATAACGCGAAAGCTGGGTTAAAACCGGCTTTAATAAATTAAGCTTTGAAATTACATTTTCATGGTCACCATTAATAAGTTCTGAAATGGTAGATAATTGTTGTTTTATAGATTCAGCATTTTCAAGAACTTCGCTTTCTTTTTCAAGTTCTCCCAATTCATCTTCCTTTGGAGAGAACTGTTCCAACTCATCCAATTGAAACTGCAAAAAATCTTGTTCCTTTTTTAATTGTGCTTCTTTTGCTTTTAATTCAATGAGTTGTTTTTTTACCGTTTGATATTTTGAAAAATCTTCTGAATAATTAATCAAAGGTTGTTTAAGCTGCGCAAAAGCATCAATTAACTTAAACTGAAATGCATGTTGGTTTAACATCAGTGTTTGATGTTGCGAGTGCACATCAATTAATCGTTCGGAAAGTTCTTTCAGCACAGCAAGAGTAACCGGAGTATCGTTTACAAAAGCTCTCGATTTTCCATCTGCGTTTATTTCTCTTCTGATGCACGTTTCATTTTCAAAATCAATATCGTGTGTTGCAAATAACTCTTCCAATTGTAAATTGGAGATATTAAATAAAGCTTCGACCACACATTTTTTTGTTTTATCAAATAAAGCATCCGAATCGGCTCTGTTTCCTAGCACCAATCCCAAAGCACCTAATAGAATAGATTTTCCGGCACCCGTTTCTCCTGTGATTACAACGTAACCTTCAGGGAAATGAATAGTGCTTTCCTCTATTAATGCGTAATTTTTTATGCTGAGTTGTTGTAACATCTTGCTTTAAAAAAAAGGAGATTAGTTTAATTATGCTTTAATTAAAAAATAATTTTTTTTGCCTTTCTGCACGAGCAAATATTTTTGATTGATTAAATGTTCATGTGTAACGAGTTGCGTTTCGTTTTCAATTTTCTGTTTGTTTAATGAAACACCACCACCACTGATCATTTTTCTTGCTTCGCCTTTGCTTGGGAAAATTGTAGTATTGGTTGTAAGAAAATCAATAATATTTATGCCGGTTGCAAGTTGTTCTTTATTGATTTCAAATTGGGGAACACCATCAAACACATCTAAGAAAGTTGCTTCATTTAAGTTCCCCAGTTGCTCCAAAGTTCCTTTAAATAGTATTTCTGAAGCTTCAATAGCAGCAAGATAATCTGCCTCTGAATGTACGCGAATAGTTACATCTTTTGCCAATGCTTTTTGCAGTATACGTAAGTGCGGAGCTGCATCATGTTCTTTATCGAGCTGTTCAATTTCTGCTTTGCTTAACAAGGTAAAATAACGAATGTATTTTTTAGCATCTTCGTCGCTTGTGTTTAACCAGAACTGATAAAATTTGTAAGGCGATGTTTTTTTGGCATCTAGCCAAACGTTACCTGATTCCGACTTTCCGAATTTAGAACCATCTGCTTTTGTAATGAGTTGTGTTGTTAATGCAAAAGCTTGTCCGCCGGTTTTTCTGCGAATCAATTCCGTTCCGGTGGTTATGTTTCCCCACTGATCGCTACCACCCATTTGCAATAAACAGTTTTTCTCTTTGTATAAGTGAAAGAAATCGTAACCCTGAATTAATTGATAACTGAATTCTGTAAACGACATTCCGACACCGGTTGTTCCATCAATTCGTTTTTTTACCGAATCTTTCGCCATCATGTAATTTACCGTGATGTGTTTTCCGGCATCACGAATAAAATCTAAAAACGAAAAGTTTTTAAACCAATCGAAATTATTTACCATTTCTGCACTGTTTGCACCACAGTTAAAGTCGAGAAATTTTTCAAGTTGTTTATGAATGCAATTTACATTGTGTTTTAATGTGGCTTCATCCAGTAAATT
>CAZTCG010000058.1:0-1270 GCA_964612005.1 uncultured Flavobacteriaceae bacterium
ATGAAAAAACTACTTTTTTATACATTACCTGCTCTGTTTTTGCGCAAGAAAATGAAAGACAACTTTCAAATTACAATGAACTTAACTTTGACAAGAAATTATTTAATTTTTTTGAAATAGGAGGAAATACTTTGTTTTCGGGAAAGTTAACAAAGTAAGGGTTATCTTTTACGTTTAGAAAAAACAGAATTACCTCTTACACGTGACATATTTCTACGTTTGTTTTGTTTACTTAAAAAAGCATTATTTCTTTTTTTATTGTGCGATTGATATTTTCCAAATAATTTTGTCTGCTCTCTGTTTTGTATTTTACCTGGACGAGTTTTACGCAATGAAGCATTTCTTCCGTATTGGCTTCCGGGTTTAAATAATTTTGCGATTAATCCTTTTCTTCCTGTTAACTTATTACTTGCAAAGGCATCCGCATTACCTGCGCTAAATTTTCTGTTGAAAAAGCTTTTTCGTTTGGAAAGGGCTTTACTTTGATTACTTTTTTCCTTTTTTTTACTTCCGAATAAATTTTGATTTTCATGAAAGTTACTCCCCTTGACCTTTTTCTGGGCATAAGTTATATTAACTCCGAAAAAAATCAGAACTAAAAAGAAGAATATCTTAATCAAAAATTTCATTAAGAAAATAAGTAAATAATAAGTAACTTAATTAAAATGCAAAATAAAGCTAAAAAATTAAGTTTAGAAAGAAAATGAGGTTAAAATAATAATAAGTTATCAAACAAATAATGGATACTTTTCCATCATTTTGTTTACCTTTTGTTTGATTTTTGCCAGTTCCTTTGAATTTCCATTATTTTTCAAAGCTGCATCAATGAAATCAACCACTTTTATACAATCTTTTTCTTTTAAACCACGGGAGGTAATGGCAGCACTTCCAATTCTGATTCCTGAAGTTACAAATGGAGATTTATCATCAAACGGTACCATGTTTTTGTTTACTGTAATATCCGCTTCTCCTAATGTTTTTTCAGCGTCTTTACCTGAAATTGTTTTATTTCTTAAATCAATTAGCATGCAATGATTTTCAGTTCCACCTGAAATAATTTTATATCCTTTAGCAACCAATGCATCTGCCATTATCTTGGCATTTTTAACAACCTGAACACAATAGTGCATGTATTCATCACTTAACGCCTCTCCAAATGCTACTGCTTTAGCTGCAATAACATGTTCTAATGGGCCGCCTTGTGTTCCTGGAAAAACTGCTGCATCTAAAACTGCGCTCATCATTTTTACATCACCTTTTAGTGTTTTTT
>CAZTCG010000058.1:1280-1672 GCA_964612005.1 uncultured Flavobacteriaceae bacterium
ACCACGAGGTCCTCTCAACGTTTTGTGTGTTGTTGTAGTAACAATATGACAATGAGGTAAAGGATCATTCAATATTCCTTTTGCAATTAGACCGGATGGATGTGAAATATCTGCCAACAGCAATGCTCCTACTTCATCTGCAATTTTTCTTAAACGTACATAATCCCAATCTCTGCTGTATGCCGAAGCTCCACAAATAATCAATTTTGGTTTTTCCTTTTTGGCTGTAGCCTCAACTTTATCGTAATTTATTTTTCCTGTTTTCTCTTCTACTCCATAAAATGTTGGGCGATATAATTTACCACTGAAGTTAACCGGTGAACCATGTGTTAAATGTCCGCCATGACTTAAATCAAATCCTAGAATTGTATCTCCGGGTTTTAAACAAGCCA
>CAZTCG010000058.1:1682-8664 GCA_964612005.1 uncultured Flavobacteriaceae bacterium
GAACGTTTGCCCAAGCAGCTCCAAACAATTGCTTTACTCTATCAATTGCTATTAGCTCAACTTTATCAACCACTTCACAGCCACCATAATATCTTTTGTTTGGTAAACCTTCAGCATACTTATTTGTTAGAACAGAACCCATTGCTTGCATTACTTGATTACTCACGTAATTTTCTGATGCTATTAATTCTATTCCTCTTACTTGACGTTCGTGTTCTTCTTTAATTAATTTAAAAATTTGAGTATCTTTTTTCATGGAGTGGATATTTTTTTAATAATTGCTAAAAATAAGAAATGTTTTTTTTATAGAAATAGCAAACCGGAGTTAAAAATACAATTGGAAGTGGGGATTGCAGAAAACCAAGAAATAATCGACTAAAAGTGTATCCTTGTCTCACATCACTAAACAACCAGCCTGCAAAAAAAGTAATGACTGAAAGTGATATTAGAATTACATATAGGTAAAAAAACCATTTTTTAAATTTTTTTTCTTCAAATAATAAATAGGATATTTTCAGTTGTAGCAGATAAAATAAAATGATAAATAGCGAGGTTAAAAACCACTTGGAAATATACAAACCACTGTAATTAAATCCCGAAAAAGATTGAAATAACCAATGAAATGGATAGTTTTCATTAAACTTATTATTATAAATCAATGTATTTATGTTTACAAAAACGAACTCTCTGAAAAAACCTAATACAATTAATAAAATAATAAATGCCGCTGTAATTAGTTTTCTTTTCATGGTTTAGAAAATCGATTAACCCAAAACATCCAAAGCAATAATATTATACCATAAATAACAATAGTAAAAGTGTAGGTATGATTAAAATATAAATAAGCAGGCTTGTAATAAGAAATTGTTGCCAATGCACAAACACGTAAAACGTTAGCAATGTGTATTATTAAAAGACCGGCAGAAATAAACCACACTTTATTTTTTGCTCTACCCGGAAATACCAAAATAAAAATTGCAAAAATTGCCATGACCGAAATTCCATTACAAGGCCTTCCTATCCAAACTGGATGTGCGCCATCAACCCCAATCATTTGCATATTTAAATCATCTTTTGACGCATAAGTTTCATGGCTAAAAAAACGAAGTATCATTTCACTTAAATCAACGATATTTGAAATTACTTTCTCATCTAAATTTGTTTTTGGGATGATCAAAAATTCATAACTCAAAAACCATAACAAATAAATAAAACCTGAGAGGGCAAAAAAACGAAAAAGCGAATGTTTAAAAAGCTTGATCAAGCTTTAGAATATTAATGTTGTTTTTTGTAATCGTATATTTTTTTTGAGCCATATGCGGCTCCAGCAGCAATCAGAAAAACAATTCCACCATCAATTGGTACGCATGGTGGTGGCCAACAACCAGGAGTTTCTTCTTCATTATCAGGCGGCAATTGTGAGAAAACATGATTTGAAAAAAACAAATTGAGTGCAAAAAGCAGTAAGAAAATTTTTAATTTTTTCATATCGTTATAATTAGGTTAAAATTAAAAAAAGTATTGTTACTTCAAAAATAATACTTGTTAAACTTCTGTATTAATTAAAAGAAAAAGCGTTGCATGTAATTTGCAACGCTTTTAATGAGAATTTATTCTTTTCCAATTAATGATGATGCCCATGTGGTCCATGAACATGCCCATGATCCAATTCTTCAGCTGTTGCTTCACGAACTTCAAGAACTTCACCGATGAAATGTAAATCATGACCCGCTAACGGATGATTAAAATCCATAGCAACATGCTTTTCTGCAACTTCTAGCACCAAGCCATACATTTGATTTCCTTCAGCATCCATCATTGGAACCTCAGCGCCAACTTTGATTTGTGAATCATCAAATTTACCTTCAACTAAAAATGCTTCTTTCGGAATTTCAGCAACATACTCTTCGTTATATTCTCCGTATCCTTCTGCAGCATTGATGTGAAAATCAAATTTGTCTCCGACTTTTTTGCCTGATAATTCTTTTTCAAACAACGGAATAATTCCACCTGCACCATATAGGAATACAAAAGGTCGTTCAGTTGATGTTTGTTCTACAAGTTCTTCCGGTTCATTCTGGAATTTTGAACTCAGGTGGTAGTTTAATGAAACTACTTTTTTTTCTCCAATTGTCATTTAATTGTTTGTTTTTTAATTATTGATTTATAGTTCGAATTTAATGCCTTGGGCCAAAGGTAATTTTGTTCCGTAGTTAATTGTGTTGGTTTGACGACGCATGTATATTTTCCATGAATCAGAACCTGATTCGCGACCACCGCCTGTTTCTTTGTCACCACCAAATGCGCCACCTATTTCAGCACCTGAAGTTCCAATGTTAACATTGGCAATACCGCAATCAGAGCCTGCACAAGAAAGGAAACGCTCAGCCTCACGCATGTTTAATGTCATGATTGAACTTGATAATCCTTGAGGCACATCGTTTTGAATAGCAATGGCTTCTTCAATGGTGTTGTATTTTAATAAATACAAAATTGGAGCAAAGGTTTCATGCTTTACAATTTCATAATGTGATTGCGCCTCTGCAATAGCAGGTTTCACATAGCAACCGCTTTCGTATCCGGCTCCTTCTAAAACACCACCATTAACTAGCATTTTACCGCCTTCTTGTTGTACTTTTTCAATGGCAGTTAAATAATCTTTCACTGCATCTTTGTCGATTAACGGCCCAACGTGATTGTTTTGATCCAATGGATTTCCTATGCGCAATTGTTTGTAAGCATTTACTAATTTTTCTTTTACTGTTTCGTAAATACTCTCGTGAATGATTAAACGACGAGTTGTTGTGCAACGTTGTCCGGCAGTACCTACAGCTCCAAAAACAATTGCAGGAATTGCGTTTTGAATGTCAGCGTTTTGAGTAACAATGATTGCATTGTTGCCACCCAATTCCAATAAGCCACGACCAAAACGTTCAGCCAATTTAATTCCAACCTCTTTACCCATTCTAGTTGAACCGGTTGCTGAAACCAATGGAATGCGTTTATCTGTTGTAATAAATTCACCAATTCCTTTTCCATTAACTAAGCATGAAATACCATCAGGTAAATTATTTTCTTTTGCTACCTCTGCCCATATTTTTTGTGACGCAATTGAGCATAAAGGTGTTTTAGGTGATGATTTCCAGATACACACATCTCCGCAAACCCATGCTAATGCTGTGTTCCAGCTCCATACGGCAACCGGGAAATTGAATGAACTTATAATTCCTACAATTCCCAATGGATGATATTGCTCATACATTCTGTGATCGGCGCGTTCGCTGTGCATGGTTAATCCATATAACTGACGCGATAAACCAACTGCAAAATCGCAAATGTCAATCATCTCCTGAACTTCGCCTAAACCTTCCTGCAAGGATTTACCCATTTCGTAAGAAACCAGCATCCCCAATTCTTGTTTTTTCTCGCGTAGTTTATTTCCAAACTGACGAACAATTTCTCCACGCTTTGGTGCGGGTAATAATCTCCATTCTAAAAAAGCAGATTCAGCTGCTTTCATTGCTTTATCGTAATCAGCTTTTGTTGCTGTTTTTACTGAAGCAATTAATTTTCCGTCAACCGGACTATATGATTCAATAATATCTCCAGATGCAAAATCTACATTACCGGTAGAGCATCCGTCATTAATTTCTTTTAAACCTAATGCGTTTAAAACCGCAGAAATTTGAGTTTGTTCTTGAACTAAAGTTGCCATTTTATCTGTTTTAAAATAAGGTAGTAAATATAGTTAATTACTGCTTAACAAGCACAATAATTACATTATAATTTAATAAAAGTAAAAGTTTTAAATCGACAAATTGAAGACAAAAAAATTAGCTTTTCAAGTTACAAATTAGGCTAAACTTGTTTATTTTGATCGTGTTGCTTTGTATAAAAAAAATGTTTCAATACCTGTAAATAGAAAATAAATAAATAAGTAAAGTATGGCAAACGATACAATTTGTTTTTTATTTACAAACGCATAAATAATAATTATAAAAAGTGACACAAAAAGTTTAACACCACTTGCAGCCATAAAACGAAGGGTAAACGCATTTTTATTTTCTGCCTTCATCGAATTAGTTAGAAAAAAATAACTTAGAAAAGAAAAAAGCGAAAAAAACACTGCAATAAAATAAACATGAGAATTATAATAAGCAACAGGCATCAATAAATTCCAAAGAAATACGCACAGAAATGATAAAATTGAAGTAATGAAAAGAGCAATTTTATAACTCATTTATTTTTGTTTTTTTAGAAAATCTTTAATTGAAATATAAATTGCTGCAAAAACTGCCAACAAACTTAAAAGGAGAGTAAAAATAGGTTGTTTTAAATTTAAAAACTGATCTAGTTTTTTACCACCGAATACACCTAGCGTAATAATGACAGCCATTTGAATAGCCATGCCGGAGTATTTCAAATAAGAATTATTAGTTGGCGACTTTGGCTTCTTTTCTTGATTCACTTTCTACCTGAATATTTTTTACAACTCCGCCCATACTACAAGTTCCAGTAAATTGTGCATCCGGTTCAATAGCAATTTTACCGGTTATAATATCTCCATTTAATCTGGAGGTTGATTTTAGTGTAAGCAATTCACTAACACTTATCTTTCCAATTAATTCACCAGAAATTTCTGCATTTTGACAGTTTACTTCGCCATCAATTTTTCCAGAAGTACCAATTACTAATTTTCCTTTTATTGTGATTTGACCTTTTAACTGGCCGTCAATTCTAAAATCTCCGTTTGATTGAATTTCACCTGTTACTTGTGTGCCTGCCCCGATAATATTTACAGATGGTGTTTCTGTTGCTGATGTTTTAGTCATAGGTTTATTAAACATTGTAGCTTTTTTAAGATTTGCGAAGGCAAGTTATTAATTTTTTTTTACTCAGGCAAAGATTAAACTACCACTTGCTGCTTGAACCACCACCACCACCGGATCCGCCACCAAAACCTCCCCATCCACCATCACTTCCGCCCCCGAAGCCTCCTCCACCAAATCCATCACCAAATCCTCCAAAGAAAGGCCCCCGATGATAGCGATAACCACCTCTGCCAAAAGAAGAACCTCCACCACCTCTTCCAAAAAATATAAAAAACAGAACAATTAAAATGATTATCAAAATCATTGGATTTCGTTCTGCCCAGTTCGATTTATTTCTTCTTTTATCTTTTACATTATATTCTCCTTTTGCAGCAACAGTAAGCGCTCGAGCACCTTTTAGCAGAGCCAAAAAGTTGTTTCCTTTTTTTAGTTCAGGAATAATTTCATGTTCAGCAATTTTTTTAGTTTCAAGATCGGTAATTGCGCCTTCCAGACCATAACCAACAGTTATTGCTAAATCTCTGTCTCCTGGATTTTCTGATAAACGAATTAAAACTACAACTCCATTATTTTTATCTTTTTGTCCAACACCCCATTTATTGAGCACCTGAACAGCATAATCAAATGCAGGCAATCCATTTAACTCATCTGCTATTACAAAACAAATTTGATTGGATGTTGAATTACTTACCTCACGCAAAGTATCCTCCAATTGCTTTTCTTCGGAAGGCGATAAAAAATTAGAATAATTTTTTGAAATATTATTTACTAATCTTTCTGGTTTCGGTCTATCAGTAACCTGAGAAAAAACAACATTAGAAAAATGCAGAAATAGTAATAAAAATAAAAGTTTAGCCAAAAGAAATCTCATCGTTTAATTCGTTTTTATCGTTTTGTTGATAAGGGAAATGTTTTTTTAATTGCTGTCCACAATCCAAAATAGCTTCTACTAAACCTTCGCAATAGTGCTGTGATTTAAATTTATTTACCGCTTTTTCTGTAATGCTTTCCCAAAAATCTGCTCCAACTTTTTCATGAATTCCTTTGTCACCATAAACAGTAAAATCTTTTGATTTTATGGCGAGATAAAATAAAATTCCATTTCTAAGTTGAGTTTCCTGCATGTTTAATTTATTAAAAATCTTCTCTGCTTTTATCAAAGGATTAGATTTACAAACAGGATCAATATGAACTCTTATTTCTCCTGATGTGTTTTTCTCAGCATGCTGAATTGCTTCCAGAATTTTATTTTTTTCTTCCTGACTAAAAAAGTTTTTTACACTCATGTTTGTACTTTAAAACGAAGATAGAAGATTAATAATCCCATAAATGATAAAAAAAGCTAAGTGATTTTATCCGGTAATTTTCTTTATGATATTTGTAGTGGAAAAACCTTCAGATAATTGAATCGTTTTTACTTCTCCTCCTTTTGCCATTACAACATCATAGCCAACAATTTTATCAACCGCATAATCACTTCCTTTTACCAATATATCGGGTTGAATAAATTTTATTAATTCATAAGGTGTATCCTCATCAAAAAGGATAATGGCATCTACACACTCTAATGCACCCAAAACAGTAGCTCGTGCAAGTTCATTATTAATTGGCCGTTCAGGTCCTTTATTTAATCGTTTTACTGAAGCATCTGTATTTAACCCAACAACTAAAAAATGACCTAGATCTCTTGCTTTGCTTAAATAATCTACATGCCCAGTGTGTAAGATATCGAAAACACCATTAGTAAAAACAATTTTTTTGTTGTGGAAATTTAGTAAGCTCAACTTTGGAAAAAAAGCATCTTTACCAATTAGCTTTTTATATAATTTATCATTTAGTCCCATTTTGAGTTTTATTTAAAAATGGAAGAATCATTAAACTTACTGTTCCGATAATAGCAACAACGATTAATTGAAGTACCCACAACAACCATGGATAAGCAAATGCAGTTACATCATCAATATTGTAATACAATAATAATCCGGTTAAAATTGCTTGGTATGCTCCCAAACCTCCCGGGGTAAAAATGACACCAAAAGTTCCAAATAGCAACATGACTAAACATTCCGAGAATCCTAATTTTGAAGTTCCTTCAAATGCAAAAAAAGTAATGTATTGCGCTAAAAAATACATTAACCAAATTAAAAAAC
>CAZTCG010000059.1:0-1597 GCA_964612005.1 uncultured Flavobacteriaceae bacterium
ACTGAAAATATGCATGGAACCACCTTTTCCTTTGCTGCAACCGGTAATTTTTGCATACATTTCTGCCATTACATATTTTGGATGCAAACCAAGAGCAATTGGATGAGCATGATCACGATATGCGGTTATGTGCTTGTCGTCTTTTTTAGTCGCACTAACTGTTCCTGCAACAATAGCTTCTTGCCCAATATATAAGTGGCAAAACCCTTTTATTTTTTGCTGAACATATAGTTGTCCGGTACGTTCTTCAAACTTACGCATTAACAACATGCTTTCGTACCAAGTTAAGTATTGTGCTTTATCAAACTTTAATTTTTTTGGAGTTTTCTCTGCGGTTTTAGCCATAACTTAAAAATTGAATTAGCAAATATATGAAAAATCGAAGTTTATTTGATAGAAAAATGCATTGCCGTTTATGGAAATCTTTTTTGTTTACATTAAAATTTTTATACATTTGAAATATTCAATATGAAAAGAATCTATTTACTAAACATATTTTTGTTTGCTTTAATTTTTTCCGCTAAAGCTCATGAGCATAAAAAAACAAAGCAATCCCTTATAAGATTTACAGAAAACAAAAATCAATGGGATAATTTTATTAAGTATCGAGCGCAACTGGATGGCGGCGCTTTGTTTTTGCAAAACAACAGGCTTACATATCATTTTTATGAGAAAGAGGTTTTGAGAAGCATGCACGCAAATCCAAAAGCAAATTTTAGGGAAGTTAAAACAAGTTGGTTTCATGTAAATTTCAAGGGTGCCAATGAATTTCCTTCAATAACCTCTAAAACAGCCTATCCGGATTATGATAATTATTTTATTGGAAATGATAAGTCTAAATGGGCATCTAATGTTTGGAGTTATAAAGAAGTTAACTATGAAAACTTATGGAACGGCATAGATTTACAGCTTTTAGGAAATGATAACAGTTTAAAATATAATCTTTTTGTTGCTCCAAACACAGATCCAAGTATTATTAAATTAGAATATGAAGGAGTAAAAGATATTCAATTAAAAGATGGGAAGCTATTAATTTCTTCTACAATAATTGAAATGACGGAGCATGCACCATATGCTTATCAAATTATTAATGGTAAAGAGTTAGAAGTTCCATGTAAATTTAAATTAGAAGGAACTACTTTAAGCTATGTGTTTCCAAAAGGATATAATATAAATTACGAATTAGTAATAGACCCAGTATTGGTATTTGCATGTTCATCCGGTTCAACAGCGGATAATTTTGGAATGACTGCCACATATGATGATCAAGGAAATTTGTATTCTGGCGGAACCGTTTTTGGAGTTGGCTTTCCAACAGTTAATGCTTATGACGCATCTTATAATAGTATTGTGCAGTATGGTATAACAGATGTAGTCATTACTAAATATGATGCTTCGGGTACTTTTTTGCAATATTCAACATATTTGGGTGGCTCGGCAAATGGCACTGAAGTAGTTAATAGTTTGGTGGTAGATTCAGAAAACAATTTATATGCTTATGGCGTAACATCTTCAAGTAATTTTCCTATGGTTAATGCTTACGATGCTACTTTTAATGGTGGCCAGAGGGTAAGGTTTGTTAATAATGGCGCTTTTT
>CAZTCG010000059.1:1607-8433 GCA_964612005.1 uncultured Flavobacteriaceae bacterium
ATAGCAAAGTTAAGTCCAGGAGGAAACACGTTGCTTGGCTCTACATATATTGGAGGAACTGGCAACGACGGAATTAATTGTACCGAGAGAACTAGTGCTGTTGCTAATATTGCACCTTATGGTATAGTTAGCGAGCCTGTTTATGATTCTTTATTTTATAATTATGGAGATCAAAACAGGGGAGAAATATTAATTGATGGAAATGGTGATGTTATTGTTGCGAGCTGTACAAAATCAAATAATTTTCCGATTGTTAATGGATTTGATAATACATTAAATGGAAAACAAGACGGCGTTGTCTTTAAATTAAGTAACACTTTAACTAATTTAATTTGGAGTACGTACATTGGAGGTAGTAGTTCAGATGCAGCAAACGCAATCAACCATGATTCGGCAAATAATGTTTTTGTTACAGGCGGAACATCAAGTAACAATTTATCAGGAACAACTGGAGCATTTAATTCAGCATATAATGGAGGAAAAACAGATGGATTTGTTGCTAAGATTTCATCAGATGGAACAACATTAATGGCAGCTACCTACATTGGAACCACATCTTATGATGCGTGTCATTTTGTTCAATTAGACAGAAATGACAACGTTTATGTTCTTGGTCAGTCACAAGGTAATATGGCCGCTGTAAACGTAAATTATTTTAATACAAACGGAAAAATTTTTATAACAAAATTTAATAATTCTCTATCAACAAGAATTTTTCAAACAATTATTGGAAATGGAACAACGAATATTACGCTATCTCCATCTGCCTTTTTAGTCGATGTTTGTGAAAACATTTATTTTTCAGGGTGGGGAGGTAATTTCTTAAGTAATACGGCAACATTTAATATGCCTCTTCAAAATCCTACACAGTCCAGTAATCCAGATGGTTATAACTTTTATTTGATGGCTTTATCTCCAAATTCAAATAGTATTTTGTATGGTAGCTATTTTGGAGGAGCATCCTCACAAGAACATGTTGATGGAGGCACAAGTCGTTTTGATAAGAAAGGAATTATTTATCAATCGGTTTGCGCTGGTTGTGGCGGAAATGATGATTTTCCAGTTACAGCAGGTTCGTGGCCACGATCTTTGTATGGAAACAACATTAATCAATCTACCAATTGTAACAACGGAACATTTAAGTTAAATTTTCAAATACCAATTGCAATAGCTAATTTTACAACTACTAATATAGAAGGCTGTTCACCTCTTACAGTTACTTTTAATAATCAAAGTATTGGCAGCAATTATCTTTGGGATTTTGGCAACAACGATACCACGAGTCAGATTTTTAATCCCACTCAAACTTTTAGTTCACCAGGTACCTATAATGTTTATTTATACGTAATAGACTCTTCTCGATGCAACGTAAGAGATACAGCTTCTATTGTTGTAAATGTTTATGATAGCCCTACAATGCAGGCAACAGCTTCAACTATAGCTTGCAGCAATACATTCAATTTTAATAATACTTCATCTGCAGGCACAGCTTTAACTTATAATTGGAATTTCGGCGATAATTCTACATCAACAGTGCAAAACCCTTCACATACGTATGCTGGCAATGGATCATATACAGTTTCTCTTATTGCAACTGATACAAGAGGATGTAAAGACACCTTGGAAATTCCGGTTCAAATAGCATTAACTCCGGACTCTATTGGGCCAGGTATTTCTTACTGTGCAGACAGTATTGTTCCTGTTCAATTATTTGCTAGTGGGGGAACGACTTACTTGTGGGATCCTCCGGTAGGATTAAATAATCCAAACATATCCAACCCATTAGCTAATCCTTCATCAAGCACAATATACAGTGTAACTATTACAGAACTTGATGCATCTAACAATACTTGTTCATCAGTAAAGACGGTTACAGTTACTGTAAACCCGTTAGTGACAGCTAATTTTGATCCATCCACGGTTCCTTGTTCAAATACATTTACTTTTAATGATTTAACACAAGGAAATGTTACTGCTTGGCATTGGGATTTTGGGGATAACTCTACATCTACTTTGCAGTCACCAAATCATACATATTCGGCAAATGGTTCTTACACCGTAAACTTAATAGTTTCCTCTGCTCAAGGCTGTAATGATACCATTCAATTGCCCGTTCAAATTGCCCTAACTCCTGATTCAGTTGGCATTGGTACATTTTATTGCGCAGATAGTATTGTTCCTATTCAATTATATTCTAACGGAGGAACAACTTATTCTTGGTTGCCGGTAAACGACTTAAGCGATCCATCAATTGCAAACCCTATTGCTTCGCCAACGGTTAGCACCATTTATACCGTAACTATTTCCGAATTAGATTTTGATGGTAATACATGTGCATCAAGTAAAACAGTTTCAATTGATGTTAACCCTGAAGTTTTGGCTGATTTTAATCCGGTTATTCAACCGTGTTCTAATACCTTTGATTTTGGAAATTTATCAACTGGACCAGTAAATACATGGTCTTGGGATTTCGGTGATGATTCAACATCAACTCTTCAAGCGCCAACTCATACTTATGCTGGAAACGGCGACTATACCGTTACACTTGTTGTAACTTCTGCTCAAGGTTGTAATGATACTGTTTATATTCCAGTTAAAATAGATTTACATCCTGATACAATAGGTCCGGGAGCAATATTTTGTGCAGACAGCATTCTCTCTGTTCCTTTATTTGCTGGCGGAGGTGTAACATACTCGTGGTCTCCCGCGGCTGGATTAACAGATTCTACTATTGCCAACCCAATTTCGATTCCTAATCAAACTACTACCTACAGCGTTACCATTACAGAATATGATTTTGGCGGGAACGCTTGCTCTTCAATACAAACTGTAACAATTCAAATAAAACCTAGTGTTACTGCTGATTTTACTTTTACTGCAGACCCTTGTAATAATACCTTTCAATTTAATGATGCAAGTTTTGGAAACGTTAATAGCTGGGCATGGGATTTTGGTGATAGCAATTCATCAACGTTACAAAGCCCTTCACATTCTTATGCAGCCGCAGGAACTTATCCCGTTAGTTTAATTATTCAAAATGCTGAAGGCTGTAATGATACCATCAGCACTCCTGTATTTTTAGGCAGTTTTGGTCCAGTTAGTGTAACTGGACCTCAAACAGTTTGTTTTGGACAACAAGCACAATTAAATGCAACGGGTGGTGTAGCTTATCAGTGGGTTCCAGCCACAGGATTATCCAATTCTAATATCGCTAATCCGATAGCTAATCCATCTTCTACAACTAATTATTCAGTAATCATTACAACTGTAAGTTCAATTGGAGATTCTTGCTCTCGTGAGTTAACAACAGGAATTACTGTACCAACCTTACAATCCAATCAATTGGTTACAACAGCAAATCCTGATACAATTTATGCCGGAGACTATAGTAATCTTTCAAGTAACATTGGTCCGCCACTTAATATCCTTTGGTCGCCTCCTTATCAGCTTTCTAGCACAACTGATTATAATCCAACTGCCAGTCCATTAAGCACCACAACTTATGCTGCTGTTGCAGAGGATGCTAGTGGCTGTAAGTTTTTATTAGATAGTGTAACCATTTATGTGTTATCAAGATATTGTGATGAATCAACGGTTTATGTTCCAAATACATTTACTCCAAACGGTGATGGTGTTAATGATGTTCTTTACGCGCGAAGTAATTATATTATGAACATTTATTTTGCAGTTTATAATCGCTGGGGTGAACTAGTGTTTGAAACAACAGATTTAAGCAAAGGTTGGGATGGTATGTACAAAGGAATGAAAGTAGATCCTGGTGTGTTTGGATACTACTTAAGATACGATTGTACAAATGATTTAAAAGGCTTTAAAAAAGGAAACGTAACGTTAATCAGATGATGTTTAATAAAAACATATTTATCATAATATTGATGTTGATAGGGCTTAATTTAAGCTCACAAGACATACATTTTTCTCAGTTCGGCATGTCGCCATTGAATTTAAATCCAGCATTTACAGGATTTTTTGATGGTGATTATCGTGGTGTTGCTAATTACAGAAGTCAGTGGACAACAGTTCCTGTTTCTTATTCTACTACATCCCTTTCCTTTGATGCAAAGCGATCGATAAAAAATAACATAACTAATAATTTAGGTGCCGGATTATTATTTAATAATGATGTTTCGGGCGACAGCCGTTACGGAATTACACAATTATATTTACCATTAAGCTTTAATAAAACAACAGGAAAGGATTCAACGGTGTTTTTTGGGATTGGCATACAACCAGGTCTATCAAACATTGGTTTTCGTACATCTAAACTAACTTACGATAATCAATGGGATGGCGATGCATTTAATGCCGCTTTACCAACAGGAGAAAATTATTCAATCCTAAAGAGAACTTATTTTGATTTAAATATTGGAGGTATGTGTCAACTATTTGTAACACCTTCATCTGTTTTAACCCTTGGCTTAAGCGTTTCTCATTTAACAAGTCCAAAAGTATCTTTCTTTAAAAACGATGAAATAAAATTAGATCAAAAATTAAACGCTTATTTAGCATACCGAATTGCTTTTTCGCCAAAATTAAGTTTGCAAACAGAGTATTTATTTCAGCGTCAAGGAAAATTTATGGAAAATGTAGTTGGTGCTCGTATGTCCTATATGATTAACGTTGCGGAGAAACAGGCTGTAAGTATAGGCTCCTATTATAGGCTAAAAGACGCTGTAATTGCGCGTATTGGATATGATGTAAAACAATGGCAATTTGGTGTTAGTTATGATGTAAATAATTCTGCGTTTAAAGCAGCAACAAATCGTAGGGGAGCGATTGAATTTGCAGTAATTTACATTTTCAAACAATCTTCTATTTTTATTCCTAAAAAAAGAAGTTGCCCGGTTTTTATGTAACTACTTTTTTGCCAGTTTAATTTTTATTCTCTCAAGTTTGTATTAATCGACTAATTTTATGCAATGAAAATTTTAGTTGTAGCAGCTACTGAATTTGAAATTTCCAACCTTAAATTGTTTTTTGTCAACGATAATTCCATTCACTTCCTAACAACAGAAGTTGGAATGACTTCAACAGCCTATTATTTAACTAAAGAACTATTAATGAATAAATATGATTTAGTAATAAATATTGGAATTGCCGGATCATTTAATAAGCAGCTGTCTATTGGCGAAATAACTTCCGTTGAAAATGATTTTTTCGCAGAGCTAGGAGCAGAAAACGATGATGAATTTATTCCCTTCCCAAAAATGAATTTACCGGGCGCATATTCCTTCAAAAATAAAAATGCTATTTCAAGTAAAACCTATCAGCAACTTAAAAAAGTAAAAGCAGCTACAGTAAATAAAGTTCACGGTAACGAAGCATCTATAAATAAGTTTTTATCTATTCACAATGTTGATATAGAAAGCATGGAAGGCGCTGCAGTTGCAATGGTGTGCGAAAAAGATAATATACCTTATGTTCAGATAAGAAGTATTTCGAATTACGTTACTAAAAGAAACACGAGTGAATGGAATATTTCGCTTGCAATTAAAAACTTAAATACTTCATTAATAAATATTTTAAACGAATTACATGAAAACTAAATGGAGTCTTGGATTTAGCCCTTGCCCAAACGATTGTTTTATTTTTGATGCTATTGTAAATCATCGAATTGATTTAGAAGGCATAGAATTTGAAATTTTCATGGAGGATGTGGAAACCCTAAATCAATGGGCAGTTGAAGGGAAACTGGATTGTACAAAACTGAGTTTTCATGCTTTTGCTCATTTAAGTAATCGCTATCAGTTGTTTAATTCAGGTAGCGCACTAGGCTTTAATTGCGGACCTTTACTCATTTCCAAACGAGATATCAGTTATGATGAGATTCATTCAAATCAACTTACTATTGCTATTCCCGGAAAACTAACTACTGCTAATTTTTTATTATCCATTGCTTTTCCCGAAGCAACAAATAAAAAAGAAATGCTGTTTTCAGAAATTGAAAATGCACTTATGAATGAAGAGGTTGATGCAGGATTAATCATTCACGAAAACCGATTTACTTATGAGCAAAAAGGCCTAAAAAAAATTATTGATTTAGGCGAATACTGGGAAAGACTTATTCACGCACCCATTCCGTTAGGTGGAATTGTAATAAAAAGAGATTTACCTAATGAATTAAAACAAACAGTTGACAGAATCATTAAAAAAAGTGTACAATATGCTTTTGCTCACCCTGAAGAATCAATGCCTTTTATAAAACAACATGCTCAGGAAATGGATCCGGAAGTAATGCAACAGCACATACAGTTATATGTTAATGAATACTCAGTTGATTTAGGTAACACTGGAAAAGATGCAGTTGTTTTGATGATGCAAAAAGCAAAACAATTAAATTTGGTTAATGAATTAAATGCAGATTTAATCGTTCCAAAAGCTTAAAATATATCCTAAACTTTTTGCAACTTTGTCTTTTACATTTTTATGATTACATCAGTTTTAGGAGGAGCAATTAAATCGGCTCTAAATGAATTATATCAGCTTCAGGTTAACGAGGAAGCTATTGTTTTACAACAAACCAAAAAAGAGTTTGAAGGAGACTTTACATTGGTTGTTTTTCCTTATGTAAAACAATCGAAGAAAGGACCTGAGCAAACCGCACAGGAAATAGGGGAGAAGGTAAAATCAATTTGCCCCTCATTAGAAAAGTTTAATGTTGTAAAAGGCTTTCTCAATCTTTCATTAAGTCAGGAATTTTGGTTGACTTATTTTAATCAATTGCTTTTTACCGAACAATTAGGTTTTAAAAAAGTAGATGACCAATCGCCTTTGGTAGTGCTGGAGTATTCTTCACCTAATACCAATA
>CAZTCG010000060.1:0-6102 GCA_964612005.1 uncultured Flavobacteriaceae bacterium
TCGTTTGTCCGGCACACACCGGCCCATCGTTTGAGGCAGTAATTGTACAAGAGTTACATGGTGTTGGCGAGGCAACTGACACCGTACGCGTACATGTTGCGTCAGCACTATATACTGCTGTTAAAGTACAATTTCCTGTTACAGCAGGAATACCAGTTAAGGTATAAGTTAAACTAGTTGAAAATGGGGGATTAAAAACCAAGGGTGTTCCACCGCAACTTGATGAAATAGTTAATGTTCCTGATGAAGGAGGAGCCGTAGTTGTTAAATTTCCTGTAACACTAAATGTATTTGTTGCACTTTGACAAGGCCCGGGCGTACCTGTGAAACCAGTTATGTTGCAGAGAATATCGCAGTTTGCAGAACCTGTACCGCCTGATTGAGTAAAGTTAATAGTTTGGGCAACACCCGAATAATTTGTAATCATAATTATGTAGTACTGTCCTGAAATAGCATTTGGAATAGATGGTGTTTCAGTTGCAGATCCGGAGAAACTGCAATCAACAGTATTTGCAGCAGTTAGACCTGCCAAACATGCTCCGGTTGGAGTTGTAAATGGCCCCCAAATAATAAAATCAATATCAGATCCTGCAGTTAAACTAAACTCAATAGGTCCGGTATTCGCAACTTGCATATTAAACCAAGCCGGATTGGGTTGAGAAAAAAGACATCCGTAATCGGGTCCTGTAGGCGCTTGAACAGCACCACCAGTACCGGCAGGATAACTTATAGGCTGACTGCAAAAAGGATTTGGATTGGTGCAATTTTCGCCCTGCCCCGGAGGAGGAGGTGGTGGTGGTGGCGTACCCGCCTGAACACATAAACTGAATGTTCCTGTACCATCGCTGTAATCCCAAAATCGAATATAAATTGTTGAACCCGCAGTTAATCCTGTTAAGTTTAAATAAGGCATCAATCCATTAGCACTTCCATCATCATTACAGTTAATCAAACTTAAGCTGTTACAATTAGCACCTGAATAAGCTGCCATACCACCATCATTAATAGAGCCAGTATTGGAATCAATTATTAATATACCTGAACTTGGTACCACAACGCTAAACCAACCATCAGGGCTTGGCCCAAAACTAGCACAGCCTGGAGCTGGTGGACCAGCGGTAGGTGTTAATCCAGCTAATGAGTAATTTGAAAAAGTGCAGCTTGTTCCTGGAGTTATAGGAGTTGCATTACAGGGTTCATTCCCTTGAGAAAATGAAACAAATGAGCAGAAAAGAAACAATAAAAAAATAATTATTTTTTTCATTAGTTCAGCTCTAAATTGTATTCTTTAATTTCAGTAAAACCATTATATAAATTTAACTCCACAAGAATAGATTTAATGTATTCCTGAATACTTCCGTTAGTGGTTGCTAATGCAATTTTATTAGTCACAAATACAATTTTATCGCCCAAAGCATCTTGTACAACCTTTGATTCTGAAAAATTTTGTTTTAATCTCAATTGAATCTTATTGATTTGATCAGCCGAATAAGCATTACTTTGAGAACATTCCATTACTCTAAAGTATTTTTCAACTGTAGGGTTAAATGTTACCGTTTGATTAAAAAATTGATGTTTGTTTTTACTGACTACTATTTTATTCTGCTGAGAAAACAATTGATTCACTAAAGTGAAAATAATTGCAAACCAAACTATTTTACTTTTCATTAGATGCTAGTCAGATAAAATTAATTTTTACAAGGCATAAAAATAGAAAATTATATAAAAAAAACAAATTTTTTGATAAAATATTAGAAGTAAATAGAAATTAAAAAATCAGATCCTTAATGATTAATTGAATTGTGGATCTATTATTAAAATTATTTTCCTGAATTTGATAACAAATTGAAAATGATTTGCCACTTAAAACCTTATCTAAAAAATTTCCTTTATCAAAGGCAATTGCTTGTATTTTAAATTCAGGATAATTTTTTTGGAAAAGTTCCATTTTCAGGTGATTAACACCAACTATACGTGCGTAACCACTATCAAATACGGGTTCACTTAAAAAAACGGGCATCATATTTCCAGGACCATGTGGTGCAAATTGCTTTAAAATCCTGAAAAATTTATCGTTTATTTGATTGAATTCAATTTTACGATCTATCTCTAACTCAGGAATCAACATTTCTTCCGTGATATTAGAGCTTACAATTTTTTCAAACTTAGATTTAAAAGCATCGATGTTAGAAGGATCCAATGTTAATCCTGCAGCATATTTATGTCCTCCATATTGGTCAAGTAATTCGCTGCATGCTTCAATTGCTTCATATACATCAAAATCTTTTACTGAACGAGCAGAACCGGTTATTTTTCCGTTAGAATGTGTTAGAACAATTGTGGGACGATAAAATTTTTCGACCAAACGAGATGCTACAATTCCAACTACACCTTTATGCCATTTTTCATTATAAACAACAGTAGCCTTTTTACGTTGTGCTTCTTCATCAGATTCTATTAACTTGATAGCCTCTAAGGTTATATTTTGATCTAAATCTTTACGGATAGAGTTTGTTAAGTTAATCTGTTTTGCTATTTCATCAGCATTTTCAGGAGTTTCAGCGATAAGTAATTCAACAGCTTTACTTCCATGTTCTATTCTGCCTGCAGCATTTATTCTTGGACCTAATACAAATACTAATTCTGCAATTGTAAGTTCCTTTTTAATTTTATTTTGATTTAACACCGCTCTAAATCCTGAGCGAGAAAAAGCGTTTATCTTCTTTAATCCAAAGTGTGCTAAGATTCTGTTTTCTCCGGTAATTGGAACTATATCTGCAGCAATGCTCAAGGCAACTAAATCAATATAATTATTAAGCAAACTGGTTTCTTGTAAATTAGATTTTTCGAATGCTTGACATAATTTATATCCTAAACCACAGCCCGTTAATTCTTTGTAAGGGTACAAACAATCCTCTTGTTTAGGATCCAAAACAGCAATTGCTTTAGGCACAGTGTTTCCTGGCAAGTGATGATCACAAATAATAAAATCAATACCTAATGAATTGGCATAATCTATTTTGTCAACTGATTTAATACCGCAATCTAAAGCAATAATTAACTTAAAGTTGTTTGATTTAGCGTAATCTATTCCCTTTGTTGAGATACCATATCCTTCCAAATACCTATCCGGAATATAAAAACCAATATTTGAAGTATAATTTTTAAGGAAACTATAAACTAAAGCAACTGCGGTTGTGCCATCAACGTCATAATCTCCATAAATTAAAATTTTTTCATTTTGCAGTAAAGCCCTGTTAATTCTAGATATCGCATCTTGCATCCCTTTCATCAAAAAAGGATCGTGCAAATCATCAAGTGTAGGTCGGAAAAATTTTTTAGCTGAATTAAAATCAGTTATACCTCTTTGAATTAGCAACTCTGAAATATTTTCATCTATATTTAATGCAAGCCTCAATTCATCATTTTCTGATGAATGATAAGACGATTTTATTTTCCATTTAGCTTGCAAAAAAATTTATTGTAAATTGTGATAAACTGCAAGGATATCATCATCCTCTTCCATTTTTTCAATTAATGCCATTACCTCAGCTTCTTGTTCCTCAGTTACTTCCTTAGTGGTTGTAGGTAAAAACACTTTTGAGCTTTCTTTAATTTCTATTCCTTTATCTTCTAGTCCTTTTTGCATTGAACCAAAATCAGTAAATCCAACCTGTATAATCAGCTCATTATTTTCTTCATCCCAATTTAATTCCTCAGCACCAAAATCGATTAAATCCAACTCCATCATATCTCTGTCCATACCAACCGAACTTACTTTAAACATGGCTTTTCTTTCAAACATAAAACTAACAGAACCATTAGTACCTAAGGCTCCTCCGCCTCTATTAAAAAACATACGGACATTTGCTACAGTTCGTGTAGGATTATCGGTTGCTGTTTCGACCAATACAGGAACACCATGCGGCGCATAACCTTCATAAATTACTTCTTCATAGTTTGCCGAATCTTTTTCAGATGCACGTTTGATAGCATTGTCTATCCTATCTTTTGGCATATTAATCGACTTAGCATTTTGTATTACCGCTCTTAATCTTGAATTAGAATCAGGATTAGGCCCACCGGCCTTAACAGCAATTACAATTTCTCTTCCTATTCGGGTAAATGCTTTTGCCATTTTTGCATACCTGGCAAACATTTTATGTTTTCGTTTTTCAAATATTCTTCCCATAAAATCTAAAAAAATCAAAATCAAATTTAAACTTTTTAAGTAACATTTAATTAATTGTTAATTAAAAAATATTTCAATCAATTTTAATGAAATCATTAAAAACACTTTCATTCAAATAACTTAACTTTGAGCCGTTTTAATATTTAAATAAATGAATAAGAAAAACTATTTAGTAGATATACAACTTAAAGACACTTTTAAACCGGAATTTTTTGTTTTAATTCCAAAGCAACGGAAACTCATTAACGAGCTAATGAATGAAGGGATAATACACTCATATAGTTTAGCAATAGACAGATCGAAACTTTGGATAGTGATGGAAACCGAAAATGAAAACCAGGTAATGGATGTTTTGGCTACTTTCCCTTTGATTAAATTTATGAACCCAGATATTCATGAACTAGCATTTCATGACAGTATTCATAGTGGTTTCCCTCATTTATCTTTAAATTAATTACGATATGGAAAATAAAAATAATATTCCGGAAATTGATCCAAAAAAGTTGTTTGATGAAAAAAATTACAGCACCATTGTAATTAAAAATCAAGAAGATGAGGCTCCGATTGAAAAAAAGAAAAAAAGTAAAATTAGTTTATCAGATACTATTTTATCATTGATTGATACTAATAAAACTGAATTACTAAAAACACTTAAAGATGTTAAAGCACAGGAAACACTTATTGAACTTATTAAAAATTCAATTGATAAAGATTATTTAGCCAAACTAATTGCATTGTGTTGGGAAAGCGGTTTGGATTTTAGCAAGCATGCTACTTTATTTTTTGAGTTATCCTTGAACAAGGATGTTTTTGTTTCATTAGAAGCTTTAACTGTTTTAGAAAATATAGAGCATTTTGCAACAAAAGAAATTTTACATCTTGGAATTGAACAACTAAAAAATGGAGTTAATTCAAATCATCCAAACAAAGGGATGCTTGAAAACACACGTTTACTATTGTTTGAAAAATTTAAAACAATGGAATCGTAATATTTGATGTATTAAATGAGCAAAACATCACCTCAAAAAAAGAAAATTCCATTTAAACTATCTGGGCAACTCAATCAGCTACTTGCTGAAATGGGGCGCAAGCAAAGTATTTATTTGCAGTACGAAGATTTGCTACGTTTTGATAGTGCTATTCCTATTTACGATAAAAATGGAGAAGATACATTATGGCTTTCAGTTGCCTATCAACCAACTGAAATGGCTGAAATAAATAAGGAACTTACAGGCATTTATGCCAGCTTAAAAACCAATGGTGATGTAAATGTGATGGATCATTTACATGTTGACCGAATTGATTACTGTACTTTTGGAAACTCCAAACCATTTCGAATTAAAATTGTAAATAATTACAACGATAATCATGATTATTATTACATAAAATACGCAGATTCTTCTCGTATTTACGGTTTAGAATGGGAACATATTTTATCGCCAAATCGAATTAATTATTTTGTAAATCAGCAAACATTAATTGAAGAGCATATTGTTGGTATTCCTGGTGATCAGTTTATTAAAAATAACCTCAGCGATAATGGATTAAACGAAATCCGATTAGCAAAAGAGTTTGTGAAATTTAATGAACGATGTTTTGTTCGTTTACTTGGCGATATGCGCTCTTACAACTATGTTGTTGATGTTACACCCGATTTTGAAGATACACAATACAGAATAAGAGCAATTGATTTTGACCAGCAATGCTATGAAGGGAGAAAAAACTTATACATGCCCCAATTTTTTAAAGAAAATAATGCCTTTGTAGAATTGTGCAAAAAACACCTCAATCCAAAATCTGTTCAGCAATATCAATCGGAAGAACGCTCATTAATTGCGAGAAGAATAAAGACATCAACATACAGAGTAAGCCAACTTTTAAACTCTATGATTGATGACGAATTATCTACT
>CAZTCG010000060.1:6128-7550 GCA_964612005.1 uncultured Flavobacteriaceae bacterium
CAATAACATGGGCGAGGTTTTGAAATGTTGCTTAAATATTGTTTCCGGAGGAATATTAACTTAGTTAACCGATATTCATTATTCCGTGAATTTAATCGGATATTATCGAGTTAATCTTTGTGACTAACTTAAATTATCCAGTTTTAAAACTAAATCTACTAGTCGATTACTGTAGCCCATTTCATTATCATACCAACCAATAACTTTCACGAGGTTACCAACAATAGATGTAAATTCAGCATCAAACACACAAGAATACGGGTTTCCAATGATATCAGTAGAGACAATTGGATCTTCAGTATATTGCAAAATACTTTTTAATTCACCTTGGGCGGCCGCTTTAAATGCAGCATTAATTTCTTCAGCTGTTGGGTAAGATTGCAAAACACAAGTAATATCTGTTAAAGAACCATTTGGAACCGGTACTCGAATACCTCCACCTCCTATTTTACCTTCTAAATCAGGAAAAATTTTTGTTATAGCTTTTGCTGCACCTGTAGAAGTAGGAACTATACTAACTGCTGCTGCCCTCGCTCTTCTTAAATCTTTATGTGGCGCGTCGTGCAATCGTTGATCACCAGTGTAAGCATGTACTGTATTTATATATGCATCTTCAATACCCCATTTATGCAAAACTTTTATCATTGGGGCAGCACAATTTGTGGTACATGATGCGTTGGATACTATAACATCATTTTTATCTAAAATATAATCATTAATGCCCATTACAACAGCTTTAGTATTGTCTTTAGGTGGAGCAGAAATGATAACTCGCTTTGCGCCGGCATCTATATGCTTTTGAGCACTTTCTCTGTCCAAAAAAAAGCCAGTAGATTCAATCACTATATCAATTTGAAGTTCTTTCCATGGCAATAAGGATGGATCTTTAAGGTTGAAAACTTGAATGGAATTACCATCAATAAAAATTTGTTTATTATCAGAACTTACATTTGCAGGGAAAGCCCTGTGTACAGAGTCATATTTTAGCAAGTGAGCAAGTGTATTACTATCAGTTAAATCATTAATAGCAACAATTTCAATATTTGGATGTTGGTATGCAGCACGAGTGAAAACTCTTCCTATTCTTCCAAAACCATTTATGGCAACTTTTATTTTATTCATAAATACTGAATTAGAAATATTATTGTTTTTAAATAAATTTTATTAAAAACACAATGCAATTAATACAAATCTAATTTTTTTTTAATGCAATGTCAAGCAAAGAAAAAAATGAGTGTTTGAAAATCGTGCTAAAATTACGTTTCAACAATATTAAAAGTGGAAAATCAAATTTCATTAAACAATTTAAAATAAAAAAGCCGGCTTATCGGCCGGCTTCAATGTTAGTTATAGTATTTTAATGTTCAGCACTTTCATGTTTACTTTCTACTTTTGGAGCTTCACCATTTGATAGTTTTAAAC
>CAZTCG010000060.1:7560-8397 GCA_964612005.1 uncultured Flavobacteriaceae bacterium
CATGAGATTCGTTAATGTAATTACGACCATGTTTTGCATTATTTTCAATTTTTTGATCCATGAAAATTGGATTTAATTTTGGTTTATTTTCAGGGTAACCACAGTAGGTTCCTTCAACCAAAATAATAAAAATTAAGTAAGCAATAAAAATTCCGTACGGTAATAAAATGGTGTATTTAAAGAATTTTGTTTCATGGCCAAGGTGCATAAATTCAATTACAATAAAACCAGCTTTAGCCAATGTTAATATAATGAATCCCCACTTTAAAACGGCACCACCGGTTAAACCCCATTTTGTAGCATTAAACCCAACAAAAAGTTCAACTAAAGTGATTGCCAACATAATCCAAAACACATTCCATAATTTACGACGTTTTCCCTTACCTTCTTCTTCGGTATGGTGATACATTGTTTCGTAACTTGGATAATTATCGTTGAATTCCATAACTGTTTATTTTTTTAAAATGTTACTATATATTTAATTACAATAAGTAGAAGAAGGTAAATACAAATACCCAAACTAAATCTACAAAGTGCCAGTATAAACCAACTTTTTCAATCATTTCATAATGACCTCTTCTTTCATATGTACCAGCCAATACATTAATAAAAATTACTATATTGATTACAACACCTGAAAAAACGTGAAATCCATGGAAACCAGTGATAAAGAAAAAGAAATTAGCAAACTGAGCCGGACCATATTCGTTTACCGTCATGTTTGCGCCATGAAATACCTGAGAAACATATTTACCTGTTTCTACATCCCAAACCATTCTTAAAGCTCCATCATGAGTACCAACGATAAAATTATACCACTCCCAAGCTTGTGATCCA
>CAZTCG010000061.1:0-8372 GCA_964612005.1 uncultured Flavobacteriaceae bacterium
CACGTTAATCGGATGCTTATTAATAGCTGGATTAGTAGTAAACAGTGCGTGCAACAACAAAAAAAATGAAGAAACTGTTGCATCTGTTAAGGATGAAAAAGTAAATTCCGTTGTGAAATCCCCATTTAATAATGTAGATGTAAAATTTGAAAATTATACAGTACAGCCAAATTCTGATGTAGAAATTGCAACTCCAAGCGGAAGTAAACTAATTATTTCATCAGCAAGTTTAATTGATTCTGCAGGAAAGCCAATAGATGAACCCGTGGAATTAAGCTATAGAGAATTTATGAATCAAGCTGATATCATGGCATCCGGAATACCGATGATGTTTACAGATCCTGTAGCAGGAATTAAAAAACCATTTCAATCAGCCGGCATGTTTGAACTTTTGGCTAAAACCAAAAGTGGTAAACCCGTAATGATTAATCAGGAAAAACCTGTTAAAGTAGAATTGGCAAGCAATGTATCTGATCAGGGGTACTCTAACTTTTATTTAAATACTTCAACCGGGGAATGGGTATATAGCGGTGAAGAAATTAAAGAAGAAAACAGATTAAAAATTGACTTAAATAAACAATTAAAAAAACTGAAAGATATATCAGGGTTTCTAGGAAAGGATTTTTTTGTACTGGAAGCAGCTAGTTTATTGGATCAGTATTTTAATGATAATTATCAAAAAATAGCGCCATACAGAAGTAATAATAAAAAGAAATTACCTGATGGTTTACTAAAATATGGCATGAAATCTAAAGAAATTTATTCTTATAATCTTGTTAAATTAAATCGTTTAGAAATTCCAGCCGGACTTGTAATTTGGGAAAACACAAAACACATTGAATTTCCTGAATGGACAAAAAACAAACAAGCGCAGTTTAAAGAAATATCTGGAAACAATTATGAAGTAAGTATAAGCGATGGAAAAAAGAAAGCTACAGTATTTAAAACAGAAGTAAAAGCAATAATGAGTATAAAAAGTATGTTTAAATATGAGCCAGAAATTTGGACAAAAAATTATGAAGAAAACATGGAAGAAATTAAAAAACAGGAAGAAGCATTGGCCACAATGAATGATGTATATCGAACACTTGAAGTAAATGCATTTGGAATATATAACTGCGATCGCTTTTATAAAAATCCCGAATCAATTACTGTTAAAGCTAATTTTATTTTCCCGGAAAATAATACCGGTTTTAAACCAGAAAAAATATTTTATGTAAGTAAAAAAGATAAAGTAACTATTCCGTACACATACGATGAAACAGTAATTATGACTTTTTGTAAGGATAGTACGGCATCATTGTACACTGTTCTTGAAGATAATGTTCTTGCTACAGTAAGTACTGATGATTTAATAAAATACAGTAATAAAAGTTACATGAACAGCACCATAAAATTAAAGTTTAAACCAGGTAATAAAATAAACTCTGTAGATGATATCAAAAAAAATATTGGCATCTAAAAAATAAAATGATATGCGTTAAAAAGCCAACTGAAACTCGTATTCAGTTGGCTTTTTTATTATTTGAAATATAATGTATAAAAATTGATAATAGAACAACTAAACAACAACCAATAACATTAAGCCATAAAAATGCTGTTAAATCTGTAATCCAAGAAATAATAACAAAACACTCTGCAAGTAAAGCAGCATAAAACACAGCTGTTCCATTTATTTTTTTTAAATAAAAGGCAACAACAAAAACCCCTAAAATAGTTCCGTAAAACAAAGAACCTAAAATATTTACCGCTTCAATTAAATTGCCTAATTTACCTGCATAAAAGGCCACCGCCACACAAAAAACTCCCCAGAAAAATGTTACCCAACGCGATAAATTTACTTCCTGTTGGGGATTTAGTTGTTTATTGCTGAATTTTTTGTGAAAATCAATAACATAAGTTGAAGCTAAAGAATTTAATCCGCTAGCTGTTGACCCCATGGCTGCTAAAAAAATTACAGCTACAATTAAACCAACCAAGCCAATGGGAAAATTTTTTGTTACAAAAGACAGAAAAACATAATTGGTATCATTCCCATCTGAAGCAGGATTATTTTGAATGACCAGTTTTTTAAATTCGTTTTTTATTTCTGATTGCTGTTGATTAACAGTTTGTAATTGTTTTGCTAATAGATTAGTATTTATCTCATCATTTTTCGCTTTAGCTTTTACATATTCATTTGCTAAAAAAGATTTTTGCGCTGAGTATTCATTGTATTGTGCTTGTAATTGATTTGATTCATTGTGATGAATAGAATTTGATAAGCTAAGCACTTCCTGCTGATTAAAATAAATAGGTGCCTGATGAAATTGATAAAACACAAAAACTAAAACACCAATAAGTAAAATAAAAAACTGCATCGGAATTTTAATCAAAGCATTCATGATTAAACCCAATCTGCTTTGCTTAATTGATTTGCCGGTTAAGTATCTGCCCACTTGCGATTGATCGGTTCCGAAATAGGAGAGCTGTAAAAAAAATCCACCAATTATTCCCGACCATAAATTATATCTATTGTTCCAATCTAATTTAGTGTCAATAGCATTCATTTTTTCCATTGTGCCCGCAATATGTAAAGCATCTATAAAACTCACTTCGTTTGGCAACATAAAAACAACAAGCATTGCTGCGATAATTAAACCCGAAAAAATAATTATCATTTGAAACAATTGAGTATATGATACCGCTTTCGTACCGCCATAAACCGTGTAAAAAATCACAAGGAATCCATTTAATAAAATGGTATAAGTAATTTCGATATTCAGTAGAGTTGATAAAATAATTGCCGGAGCATAAATGGTTATACCGGTAGATAAACCACGTTGGAGCAGAAATAATGCAGCGGTAAGGGTTCTGGTTTTTTGATCGAAACGTTTTTCTAAAAATTCATAAGCGGTAAAAACTTTAAGTTGGTGAAAAATAGGAATGAATGTAATGCATAAAACAACCATGGCTAGCGGCAATCCAAAGTAAAACTGAACAAACCGTAAACCATCATTAAATCCTTGTCCCGGTGCAGATAAAAATGTAATTGCACTTGCTTGTGTTGCCATTACTGATAAACCAACGTGATACCATGGTAGTTGCTTATCGGCAAGTAAATAGCTATCAATAGTTTTCATATTCCTGCTTTTCCATATTCCATAAAGAACAATGGAGAAAAGCGTAATAGCTAAAACTATCCAATCTATTGAACTCATTTAAAATAATTGGTTAGTGCATTTAGCAAAAGAATAATAAGTACTAAAAATAAAAGCACAAAAAGATATACATAGTTCCATTTATGTTGCTGTTGCATTTACTTATTTTTAGGTAAACTAATCATGTTCACAAACAACCTGTATGCACCTGGAACCCCTGCAGGTAATTGCCTGAATAAAGATAATCCGGTATACACAAAATTACCTTTTCCATATTTAGTGTAAATTAAACTTCCGTCACTTGCTTTTTCGGTTGGATCATTCATGCTAAATATAGATTCATAATTTACATCTCGCTCCGAAACAAAGTAAATTCCTCGTTCCTGCACCCAATTTGTAAAATCTTCATTGGTAATTTTATTTGGAATAGTTAAAATTGGATGATTTGGCTTGATGAAATTTACTTTTGCATTTTCATCCGTAACTCTATCTCTTGATATAGTAAATGAAAAAGGACCAATTTTAGCCAATACTGGCCCAATGCGGTTATTTGTATTGTATTGAACTATCAAATTACCTCCATTCTTAACGTAATCCATTAGCTTGCCATGATGGACTTGCAAACGATCAATCGTATTGTAAGCTCTAACTCCTGTAACAATGGCGTCGTACTGATTTAGATTTTCTTTCGTTAATTGCTCATCATTTAAAAAAGTAAGCTGATAACCTAATTGAGACAAACAAGGCGCTACATCATCACCTGCTCCAACAATATAACCGATTTTTGAACCTGATTTTTTTAATGGAACAAATACCAATTTAGATTGTGCCTTTGATAAAATAAATTGATAAGGAATGTGATCATATTCTATTCGCTGAATAGATAAACCAAAGTTTTGATTTGAAAACTGAACATTTGCTTCAATATTTCCTGAATTAAAATTTTTATCAGGAATAATTATTGCCTCTATAACTTGTTCATCGCCTTTTTCAGTTAGATTAATGACTGAATCCTTTATTAGAATTTTACATGAACTAGTTGTGCTCAAACGCAGTATCCCTTTTACATTTTTTGTTTGCGCTTTCGCAATCAATTTAATTGACTTTGATTGAATATCTGGGAACACAATTACTTTCTCATTAAAATTAATGGTTACAGGTGGCAAAATTTCAAATGGCCTATAGACTTCACCTTTTACCGGATCAGTTGATTTATAAATTAGAGATTTGGAAACTGTAATGTTTAATCCATTAATACTTAATTCAAATTTGATTTTTGTTTGCGAATCATTAACCGGAGTTCCTATCAATGATTCATCTGAAACATGATACATTCCCGGAAGAGGAGTATGGTTTAACCAATACGGATTTGTATTTAGAATAGTTGCCGGAAGTTTTTTTAGATACTTGAAATTATAAAATTTATTGGCAGTCATATTCATATTAAACAAAGAATCACTCCCTTCAAAAAATGAAACTGTTTTTAAAACTGCATTAACTTGGTTTCGCGCAATTGCCTGAACTGATAAAGAAATTTCCTCACCTGCAACAGCAGAATAGTTAGCAGTATTTGCTTCCAGCCAAATTCCCGAGCAAGATAAAATCAATTCTTCAAGTTCTTTCAATTTGATTTTTTTCCAATGCTGAAAAAGTGAGTTTTTATTTTCAACCGCATTTAACTGCTGATGAATTTGAATGAGTTCATTTACACTTTGTGAAGGAAAATCTAAATTAAAATTCTTCAAACAATCATCTAATAATTTTTGTAACTGTTCTGTTTTATCAAATCGCAACCATGTAGAATTACAATTTTCAAAAACATTTTTCTTAACAGAATCTCCTTTTAGGTACTTAAAATACTCAATGTTGGAACCGCGCTGCCTTGCAGAACCAAAGCCCTGACTTTTATGCATGGATCGGCTTTCTGATGCAATTTCTCCGTAACTTTTGCCAAGTAGTGTATTAAACACCCCAACATCAATCTGCAATTGATCGGGCGAAGTAGTATTAGTGGTGCCAAAATTAAAAGTGTTCCAGAATAAACTTTTTGTTTTCCAAACTTCAAGCGTTTTTAATTGCTCAGGAAAAATTGTTGGGTCAGCAGCTGCTTCAAAAGCTTGCTCTGCAATAATTGCAGAAGCAGTATGATGTCCATGACCACCTTCTCCCGTTGTAGGAAATCGACAAATAATGATGTCTGGTTTAAATTTTCTGATTGTTAAAACCACATCATACAATAACGAATCTTTGTTCCAGATGGCAAAGGTTTCTTCTGGGTTTTTAGAATATCCAAAATCGTTTGCTCGGGTAAAAAATTGTTCTGCGCCATCAATATTTCTTGCAGCTAACAATTCGTTAGTGCGAATCAAGCCAAGTTCAACACCTTGTTCTTTCCCAATTAAATTTTGTCCGCCATCACCTCTTGTTAATTACAAATAAGCTGTTCTGAATTTTTTTTCATTGGCAAGATAGGACAACAATCGAGTGTTTTCATCATCCGGATGTGCGGCAATATACAATACGCTCGCAACAGTATTTAATTTTTTAATACGCTGGAAGATTAACGAAGAACTTTCATTTAATATTGGTTGAGCAATTACTTTAACTGTTAAAGCAAACAGTAAAAGCAATAAATAATTTTTTATCATTTTCCGGGTAAGCATAAATTAAATAAACAAAATGCTGAATTTAAAACAAAGTTGTGAAGTTGGCAATTTGTGTTTCATTAAAAATATGGGTAATCAATTTAATTAAAACATTTAACTAAAATATTTTCAAAAATTATAAAAAGTGCTTTTGACTACTGAATAGAAAATATAATTTTAAGATTGATTAAAAATTATGAAGACGGAAAAAAAACAATGTTTGTTTCGTGGTGAAAAAATTTATTTTACCGATAAGGGAAAAGGCAGAGCTGTTGTTTTGTTACATGGTTTTTTAGGATCTTCAGAACTATTAGAGGAAACAATAACTAACTTATCAAAATTCTTCAGAGTAATTTCAATTGATTTGCCGGGACATGGAAGAAGTGCATGTTATGGATACGTTCATTCAATGGATTTAATGGCAAAAGCTGTGAAATCGGTAATGGATAATTTAAAATTAAAGCGATATGTTTTAGCTGGGCATAGTATGGGAGGATATGTTGCGCTTGCATTTGCCGAGTTATTTCCGGAACATGTAAAAGGAATATGTTTGTTTCATTCAACATCTTATGCAGATAGTGATTCAAAAAAAACAGATCGAAAACGAGCAATTAAATTAGTAAAACAGAATGCCAAAGTATTTACAAAAGGAACGATAAAAAATTTATTTTCTGCGCAGCATATCAAGCAACATAAAAAAGAAGTTTTATTTGCTCAAAAAATTGCTCTTAAAACAAGTAAACGAGGAATCATAAACGCTTTGGAAGGGATGAGAGAGAGGCCAAGTAGAGATATATTATTGCACTTTGTAAATTATCCTGTTATGTTTATCATTGGAAAATACGATGCAGTTTTACCAATGCAATTGTTGCTGAATCAAGTAGCTATTTGTAAAAAGAAGTATGTATTATTACTCGAAAAATCAGGACACATGGGATTTTTAGAGGAACCTAAATTATTCTTGAAACATTTAAAACGTTTTTTCAGAATTTGTTTTTCTACACCTACATCACAAACTAAATTACTGAATCAATAATTCATGCAGCTTATTTGTTTTTAATTTTCGGATAAAAGCAAACAGCAATCATCATTAAAAAAGGAATTACTGGCATTTTGTAACGCACAATTGCACCAGATACTGGAGTTGTAAATCCAACAACGAATAAAACTGAGAGTACAACAAAAATTAAAAACCACAAAAAACTATGATTAATTTCTTTTTGATGTTTTAAAAAAAATAAACTAATGAGCAATAAAATCATTAATGCTAAATTTTCTAAAGACGCTACTAATTCCATTATAGATTTAGAGTGCCATGGTAATGGCATTAATGATGCGTTAATAAATGCCTCAGGTATAAATTTTAAAAATGAATTAATGTTAGGTGAAATTGCATCTTCAAACAATAAGCTGCCCGCTTTTTGCTGAACTGAAATAATCTTATACTTTTCCCAATTTAGTTCAGCTGTTTTAACAATAATGGTGTCTTCAAAATTATTGAGTTTCCATTTTAAATAGGATGTTCCTGATTTTACAATTACTGAGTCGAAATTTGTTTTTTGTAAACAATTACTATCAGCAGGATTTAAACGTATTAAATACTCTTGATTTAATAAATAAATACCACCTTGTGCAAGATTGATAAATGACTGTTGTCGTTCTGCAATTTGATGAATGCTATTTTTCTTCTGAAAAAAGAATGTGAAAGAATAAAAACAAACTCCAACAAAAAGATATGCCACTAAATAAAACCAAAATGGTTTTTTAAACTGAAAGTAATGTGTTATAATTAAACAACAAATTGGAAGAATAAGCAATGGAAGCCAATATACTTTATTGATTAACAGTAATAAAAATGATAAAGAAAACAATAGTAAATTTTGGAAAGTAATTTTTTTTCTGAAAACCAATTGTAAAATGGAGTATAACAAGCCTCCAATTGAAAACAATAAAATTCCTTCCTTTAAAACACCAGAACCCCAAAACAAAACAGATGGCACTAAAAATACCGCACATAAAACCAACCACTCTTTATCTTTTAGAAAATAATTAAAAAATGAGAAAAGAAAATATAATCCTATAAATGAAAAAAAGCACATAATTACTGTATGCGCATGAAAACTATTGAATGTAAAAGGCATTAGTATAGCATTAAAACGGATAATCGTATGATTATCATTATATAGTCCAAAATCATTTCGTTTATACCAATGATTCATTTTTTCGTAATAACACGTATCAAAATGAAAAGTATTATTTCCAATTCCGGTAATCATTCTGAAATAGTCTTCGGGAGCCTTTTCTAAAGAGGAATACATCACTTTTGCATCATCGTAGTATTTAAAAATATCAGCCGTTGAACGATCTTTATACTGATGAGTATAAATATAAGTAAGACCAAATCCGGCAATAATTTTAAGTGTAAAAACACTATTAAATACCCAAACAGGAAAATGAGTTTTCTTTTTTTTGAAGTAAAAAAAAATGAGTGTCGAAAATAAAATGAAATATATTAAAGCTACTAGCAAATTTATTATCAAAAAAAAATAACTAAATCAAAGATAACAAGAATGTATATTCATCATCT
>CAZTCG010000062.1:0-1723 GCA_964612005.1 uncultured Flavobacteriaceae bacterium
AATAAGTTGTGATGAAAAGGGCTCTGGTTTGGTTTAAAACGGATTTACGTTTGCAAGACAACGAAACCTTGCAAAAGGCTTCTGAGTGGGCAGATGAAATCATACCTGTGTTTTGCTACAATGAACAATGGGATGAGCAAACCCAATTTGGAACAAAAAAAATGGGTGAACACCGAAAGCAATTTTTGTTCCAGTCGTTGATGGAGTTAGAAGAACAGTTAGCGTCTCAAAATAGCGGTTTGGTTTTTTGTAAAGGAAATCCTGTGTATGAAATTTTACGAATTGCAAAATTATTTGGTGCGCAACGTGTATATGCAAAAAAAGAAGTTGCTTACGAAGAAATTAATGAACTGAAAAAATCGAATGAGCAACTTTTAAAGTCAGGTATTACCCTCGAGCTTTACAGCACGAGCACTTTATATCATGCAACAGATTTGCCTTTTTCAATTCGTGATATACCTGAACAATTTACTAATTTCAGAAAACAGGTTGAAAAAGATTCCATTGTTCGCGATGAAATCATAAAGCCTAAAAACTTTAAGTCGCCAAAAATTGAAAAAGTTAATTGGTCAGATTATTTTACTCCACTAAAAAATGATGAAAGAGCTTCATTTCATTTTATTGGTGGTGAAATTCAGGCAAACAATCGTTTGACTAAATTTATTCAAGCAGGGCATATCAATCATTATAAACAAACACGTGATCAATTATACGGAGCTAATTACTCAAGCAAGTTTTCGCCTTGGCTGGCTTTAGGTTGCATTTCTCCAAGAACCATTTATCACCACATTAAAAACTTCGAAAATCAGTATGGTGCAAATGAGTCGACTTATTGGTTAATTTTTGAATTGATCTGGCGTGATTTTTTCCGTTTCTCTTTTAAAAAACATCCAAGAGAATTTTTTCTTCAACATGGCATTTCAAAGAAAAGAATTGAATTCACTCATAATGAAAATAATTTTGAAGCATGGAAAAATTCCAAAACCAATCAGCCACTCATTAATGCATTTATAAATGAATTAAAGCAAACCGGGTTCATGAGTAACAGGGGAAGACAAATAGTGGCTAGTTATTTTATTTACGAATTAAAGTGTGATTGGAGATTTGGTGCTGCCTGGTTTGAAGAACAACTGATTGATTATGATCCATGCTCCAACTGGGGAAACTGGGCATACATTGCTGATGTGGGAAATGATCCGCGTGGCGGAAGAATTTTTAATGTGGATAAACAGGCGGAGCAGTTTGACAAGGAGAGTTCATTTAGGAATAAGTGGTTAAGTAAATCATATTCAACTTAAAATAACAAATTTGAAAACATTACGATTAATTCTCGGTGATCAACTTAATTATAGGCATTCATGGTTTAAGCAAAATAACAATGATGTAACTTATCTTATAATTGAATTGAAACAAGAAAGTGAGTACGTTACTCATCACATTCAAAAAATTATTGGATTTTTTGCTTCCATGTTCAATTTTGTTCAATACTTAAAAAAAAATGGGCACCAAGTAATTTATATCCAAATCAATGATGCCGAAAATAAATCAACACTTCACGAGAATTTGAGCCATCAAATTCAAAAACATCAGTTTCAAAAATTTGAGTATTTGCTACCTGATGAATACCGGTTGGATGAACAATTAAAAAAAATTACCAACCCTTTAATTATACCTTGTGAAGTTTTTGATACAGAACATTTTTTTACCGACAGAAAAGAATTGA
>CAZTCG010000062.1:1733-6650 GCA_964612005.1 uncultured Flavobacteriaceae bacterium
CATATCTGCTCGAAAATTTTTATCGTCACTTACGTAAAAAACACCACGTATTAATGCAGGGCAATGATCCCATCGGTAACCAATGGAATTTCGACTCTTCCAACCGAAATGCGTATAAAGGCAAGGATCTAATCCAAGAACCATTTGTTTTTAAACACGATTATACTTCAATTTTTAATGAAATTAAAAAATCGGGAATTAAATACATTGGTGATGCAAATGAAACTCATTTTTCCTGGCCGACAAGTAGAAGACAATCACTTCAATTGATGCATTATTTCAATCAGCACCTTTTGCCTTTGTTTGGAAAGTACCAAGATGCGATGCACACGGATTATTGGAGCTTATTTCATTCGCGCCTTTCGTTTTCAATGAATGTAAAAATGATTTCTCCCAAAGAAGTCATTGAAAGTGCGATTTCGGAATGGGAAAAAAGAAAAGATGAAATTGGCATTGAGCAAATTGAAGGATACGTTCGACAGATTTTAGGTTGGCGCGAATACATGCGCGGTATTTATTGGGCAAAAATGCCAGATTACGGCTCGCTTAATTATTTTCAAAACAATAGAAAACTACCTCAATGGTTTTGGACAGGCGAAACAAAAATGAATTGCTTGAAACATGCCATTCAACAATCGCTTGATCACTCATATGCGCATCATATCCAGCGATTAATGGTTACCGGTAATTTTGCATTACTTGCCGGAATCGATCCTGATGAAGTTGATAAATGGTATTTAGGAATTTACATGGATGCCATTGAATGGGTTGAAATTACCAATACGCGCGGCATGAGTCAGTTTGCAGATGGTGGAATTGTGGGCAGCAAACCTTATGTTTCTTCTGCCAACTATATTGATAAAATGAGTAATTATTGTAAAACCTGCCACTACGATAAAACCTCTAAAACTGCAGAAAATTCTTGTCCGTTTAACAGTTTATACTGGTTATTTTATGAAACTCATCGCGACAAACTATCACGAAATCCTCGAATTGGCATGATGTATAAAATTTTAGAAAAATTTTCTACCACAGAAAAAGAGGCAATTTTTAAGCGAGCTGACTACTACGTCAATAATTTAGGCAACCTTTGACAATTAACAATTTTCAAGAATGAATACTTATTTTTAAAAGTATTTTAACATTAAAACTCTTTTTTTAATGAAATTTTAATATATTTGCGTCCCATTTTCCTAATGGCATGCGGATGTGGCGTAATTGGTAGCCGCACCAGACTTAGGATCTGGCGCTTCACGGCGTGGGGGTTCGAGTCCCTTCATCCGCACTTTACTAAAAGGCTATTTATTTAGCCTTTTTTAATTTTAAAATTGATTGAAAAATGAACATAACTAAACAAAACATCGACGAACTTAATGCAGTTGTTACTATTAGTCTAACACACGAAGATTACAAAGAAAATGTAGAGACTGCTATTAAAAAAGCGCAGCGTCAGGCTGTAATTCCAGGTTTCAGACAAGGAAAAGTACCTTCTGGTATGATTAAAAAAATGTATGGAAAGAACATTTTAGTGGATGAAATAAATAAATTACTAAACGACACTATTTACAAATACATTTCAGAAAACAATATTGAGATATTAGGAAATCCACTTCCTAAAACTCCTGAATCAGATATTAATTGGGACACTCAAACTGATTTTTCATTTGATTATGAATTAGGTCTTGCGCCTAAATTAGATATTGAAATTTCTAACCAAATGAGTTTTGATTACCCAGTGGTTAAAATTGATGAGGAATTAGTAGAGAAATACATTAAAGATATCAAAAGAAATTTCGGTAAACCATCAAATCCTGAAGTATCTGAAAATACAGATGTAGTTTATGTTGATATTAATGAACTTAACGAAGAAGGTTCAATTAAAGAAGGTGGAGTTTTTAAATCAACTAGTATAGGTATTGATCGTTTAAAAAACGAATCAGCTAAAACAAAATTAATTGGTTTAAAAAAGAATGATATTATTACAATTGCCTCTTCAGAATTATACGAAAACGCAATTGATTTAGGAATTGGTTTAGGTATTGATAAAGAAGCTGCTGAACAATTTAACAGCAACTTGCAAATCACTATTAAAAACATCTCCAGAATGGAAGATGCTGAGTTGAATCAAGAATTGTTTGATAAAATTTACGGTGAAGGAAAGGTAAACGGCTTAGAAGAATTTAAAACTAAGTTAAAAGAAGAATTAGGTAATATGTTCACTCAAGATCAGGATAGAAAGTTCATGAATGAAGTTGAAAAAACTTTATTAGAAACTAGCAATCCAAAATTACCAGAAGAATTTTTAAAACGTTGGTTATTGGCAGTAAACGAAAAACCTATTACACTTGAACAGTTAAATAGTGAATTTCCTAGCTACTTAAAAGCAATGCAATGGAAACTCATCGAAAATAAAATCATTAAAGATAACGGTATTCAAGTAAGTAATGAAGAAGTATTGGAAGAAGCAAAACGCTACATCACTTCTCAATATGCACGTTACGGACAAGTGCCAACTGAAGATGAAATTAAAAAACTAACCGGTACAATTTTATCGAAAGAAAGCGAAGTGCAAAAAATTTATGAAAATCTTTATTATGTAAAATTACTTCAACTTTTCAAAGAAAAATTTACTTTAAAAAATAAAGAAATTGCTCAAAGCGAACTTTAAAAAGTACTCCATTCTAACTAAGCTCCGAAATTTCGGAGCTTTTTTATTTTAAGATGTTTACTAATTTTAACTTAATTATTATACAATTGAATAAAGCTTGTTAATGGCATTTTATTAATTCAATTCTTTTGTAAACTTGTATTCAATATGCCTTACTCCTCACTCCAACAATGTATTGATGACCTTGAAAAAAATGGCCATTTAATACGAATTAAAGAAGAAGTTGATCCTTATTTGGAAATGGCTTCAATTCATTTACGTATACATGAAGCAAAAGGAAAAACCATTTTATTCGAAAAAGTAAAAGGAACAAAATACGCTTGTGTATCTAATATTTTTGGAACCGATGAACGAATGCACTTTTTGTTCCGTGAAAATTTTGATACCGTTCAGCAATTAATTGATGTAAAAGGAAATCCAACAAAATACCTTAAAAAACCATTTAAACATCTTTCACTTGCTTTAAAAGCGATTAATGCTTTACCAAAAAAACTAAACACAAAATCAAATGATTATTTTGATGAAATCAGCATAGAAGAATTACCTCTGATTCATCATTGGCAAAACGATGGTGGAGCATTTGTTACATTACCTCAGGTGTACTCCGAAGATTGCGAACAACCCGGTATCATGAATGCAAATCTGGGGATGTATCGTATTCAATTAACAGGAAATGAGTATGAATTGAACAAAGAAATTGGATTGCATTACCAATTACACAGAGGCATTGGAGTGCATCAAACCAAGTCGAATAAAAATGGTTTACCATTAAAAGTTAGCATTTTTGTAGGCGGACCTCCTTCTCACACACTTGCAGCAGTAATGCCTTTACCAGAAGGTTTAAGCGAAATGACTTTTGCCGGTGCATTAAACGGAAGAAGGTTCAGGTATTTTTATGATGATGGTTTTTGTATTTCAGCTGATGCAGATTTTGTAATTACCGGTGAAGTATATCCAAATGAAAATAAACCAGAAGGTCCGTTTGGCGACCATTTAGGTTATTACAGTTTAAAACATGAATTTCCGGTAATGAGAGTACATAAAGTACTAGCGAAAAAAAATGCAATCTGGCCATTTACAGTTGTTGGCAGGCCACCGCAGGAAGATACAGGTTTTGGCAATTTTATACATGAACTAACCGGCGAAGGTTTGAAAAAAGAAATTCCGGGACTTAAAGAAGTTAACGCTGTTGATGCAGCAGGTGTTCATCCGCTATTGTTGGCAATTGGAAGCGAAAGATATACACCTTACCTAAAAACCAAACAACCTGCTGAATTGCTTACTATTTCCAATCATATTTTAGGAAGCGGACAGTTAAGTTTGGCCAAATTTTTATTCATTACAGCTGATGAAAAAAACAATATACATGCCTCTGATATTGCTCCGTTTTTTCAATATATACTTGAAAGAATAGATTTAACAAGAGATTTTCATTTTCATACACAAACAACAATAGATACACTAGATTATTCGGGAAGCGGATTAAATAGCGGGTCAAAAGTAGTTGTTGCAGCTTATGGTGATCAAAAAAGAGAATTAGGAACTACACTTCCAACTGAATTATTGAATTTAAAACATGCCCAGAAAGTAGATTTGGTTATGCCCGGAATTATTGTACTACAAACTAGTGCCTTTCAAAATTATGAACTGGCAGAAATTGAATTAAATAATATTTGTGTGGAGTTAAAAACAGTTTTCAAATCCATGAGAAATTTCCCGATGATTGTATTATGTGATGATAGCAAATTTGTTGCTGAAACACTCAACAATTTTTTATGGGTAACATTTACGCGTTGCAATCCTGCAAATGATATTTATGGTGTAGATAGTTTTGTTTTAAACAAACATTGGGGCTGCAAAGGTTCAGTAATTTTTGATGCCAGAAAAAAACCACATCATGCCCCTGAATTACTAAAAAACGAAGAGGTAGAAAAAAAGGTGGATGTCCTGATAAATAAGGTTATTAAATAGTATCAGTTGAATGACTAAATATTTAGCGATATTATTTTTTTTCCTTTTCTTTAATAGAAACTTTAGCCAAATATTTACTAACGACATTTTAATATCTATTGATAGCTCGAATAAGGATCTATTAAAAAAAGAGCTTTCAAACTATGACTGTTTCTTTATAGGTGAAACCCACAAATCAGGGGAAGTAGAAAATGCATTTATTACAATTTCAAATCTTATAATAGATTCCAAACCTAATATCAAAGTATTCCTTGAAGCACCTTATAACTACAATGATT